>JBJEHP010000021.1:0-4177 GCA_051876145.1 Coriobacteriales bacterium
ATCGACGGGCTCGTCGGGGAGCGCCGGGCAGAAGCCGTTTTCGGCGGTGGTGGGCATGTAGGTGATGTTCGTCCACTTCTCGGCGGCCTCGTCGTAGTCGCCCGCGCGGCCGGCCATGGCGTTCGTGTCGACGTAGACAGGGTAGACTGGGTCGCAGACGGCTACCTTGTTGTCGATGGAGAGGATGTCGCCGATGTTGCCGCAGTCGCTCTTGGCGCCGTCGGAGACGAAGATCTCGTCGACGTCGATATCGATGCCGCGCGACGCGTAGTCGCCCTTCGCGATGGCCTCGCGCAGGAAGTCATAGCCCTGCTCGGGACCGTAGCCGTGGAAGCCCTCGACGGTGGACATGTCGTCGACGGCCGCGTGCATTGCCTCGATGACGGCGGGCGCGAGCGGGCGCGTCACGTCGCCGATGCCCATGCGGATGAGCTTTGCCTCGGGGTGCTGCTCGCTGTAGGCGGCGGTCCTGTGCGCGATGTCGGAGAACAGGTAGCTACCGGGGAGCTTTTCGTAGTTGGCGTTGACCTTTGCCATGGATGATCCTTTCGAAACTGGGGCACGAACGCGCATCACCGGGCACGCGCACGCGGCTTGTCTGTTGCTTTCGGATGCCATTGCATCGTACGTTGCAATTGTGTCCGTAACGTTTCAATGTGTCGACACTTTTAACACATCCGTTACGTAGCATCTTACCCTCGAGCATATGATGAACGCCACGAGCGAATTTTTGAGAATAGGGGTGTAGCAATGCGCTATGAGTTTGCCAAGCTGAACGGAGCGGGAAACGACTTCGTCATGATCGAGGACCTGGCCGACAAGATCTCGTTCACGCCGGAGCAGGTCGCGCAGATCTGCGACCGTCACTTTGGCGTTGGCGCTGATGGCGTCATCGTGGTCAAGCCCTCCCCGCGCGAGGAGTGCACGGGCTACATGGACTACTACAACTCCGACGGCACGAAGGCCCAGATGTGCGGCAACGGCGTGCGCTGCTTCGCGAAGTTCCTCGTCGACCGCGGTATCGTCGACCCTGCGGCCGGCTCCTTCGTGGCAGACACGCTCTCGGGCCCCAAGCCGATCAGCTTCACGCTGGACGCCGAGGGCAAGCTCGCCACGGCGACGGTCGACATGGGCGAGCCGGAGCTGCGCGCCCTCAAGATCCCGACCTACCTGAAGGAGACCGAGACGGAGTTTGGGCCGGCCGTCGTCGAGCAGCCGGTCAACACGGGCGAGTCGATCCTCGAGTTCACCTGCGTGTCCATGGGCAACCCCCATGCGGTCACGTTCGTGAACGACCCTTCCGAGTGCATGGTGCACACGATGGGCCCCGCCATCGAGGTCTCCCAGTACTTCCCCGAAAAGACCAACGTCGAGTTCGCGCACGTGGACGGCGACACCATCACCATGCGCGTGTGGGAGCGCGGCTGCGGCGAGACGCTCGCCTGCGGCACGGGCTGCTGCGCGACTGCCGTGGCGGCGCACATCACCGGTCGCGCGCCCCGCAAGGTGCACCTCAAGGTCTTGGGCGGCGTGCTGGACATCGACTGGCGCGACAACAACCACGTCTTCATGACCGGCCCTGCGGCCCAGAGCTTCACTGGCAGCTTCGAGATCTAGAGTCAAGCGGCCCTTTGCGAGACGCCGATTGCGCGCGTCGGGATTTGTTCCCGGCGCGCGTTTTTATATGGGAG
This sequence comes from Coriobacteriales bacterium, assembly GCA_051876145.1. Classification (GTDB taxonomy): domain Bacteria; phylum Actinomycetota; class Coriobacteriia; order Coriobacteriales; family QAMH01; genus CACZQA01. Next base: position 1,692 of record JBJEHP010000021.1, read on the forward strand.
AAGGGCGCACTGCAACGGCACGTCGGAGAAGGGACGTGGCGGACATTTAACGAAAGCGAAACATAGTCGAAATTTACCCGACATGTTCGCTCCGTACTGTTACAAGCGCGGACCGTAACACCACATTCTCCTTAGTTCGGTCGGTCCGCCTGTTTGGCCGGAGCCCCCGATATGCCTCCCAATCAGCATATTGGGGGCTCGGCGTACATAGATTGGGGACCTCTTATGCAAAGCAAATCTGTCGATGCAAGCCACCAGAGCAGCGGCCTGTATCGTCCGCAGTTTGAGCACGACGCCTGCGGCATCGGCGCACTCGCGCACCTCGGCGGCGAGAAGTCGCACCAGATGATCGACGACGCCCTGTCGGTCCTGGTCAATCTCGAGCACCGTGGCGGCGTGGGGCTGGAAAAGAACACGGGCGACGGCGCGGGCATCCTGTTCCAGATCCCGCACCGCTTCTTCCGCAAGGAAGCCCAGAAGTACGGCCACCTGCTGCCCGGCGTGGGCGACTACGGCGTGGCGATGCTGTTCCTCCCGCAAGACGAGCAGGGCATCAATGCGGGCATGCGCATTTTCGAGGAAGGCTGCGCGCAGCTCGGCCTGCCGCTGCTGTTCTGGCGCGACGTGCCCGTCGACCCGCGCGACTTGGGCGCCACGGCACGCGCCTGCATGCCCACGATGAAGCAGGCGTTTCTCGCACGCCCCGACAGCTGCCCGCAGGGCATCGAGTTCGAGCGGCTGCTCTACGTGTGCCGCCGCACCATCGAGAAGCGCGCGCACGCGTCGGTCGAGCTGGCGGACAAGATCTTCTACGTGTGCTCGATGAGCGCGCGCACCATCGTCTACAAGGGCATGCTCGTCGCGACGCAGATGCGCGGCTTCTTCCCCGACCTCGACGACGCGTCCACCGAGACGGCCATCGCGCTCGTCCACTCGCGCTACTCCACCAACACGACGCCGTCGTGGGAGCGCGCGCATCCCAACCGCTACATCGTCCACAACGGAGAGATCAACACCCTGCGCGGCAACGTGAACTGGATCCACGCGCGCGAGCCCGAGCTGTTCAGCCCCATCATGGGCGACGACCTGCAGCGCGTCTTGCCCGTCATCGACAACGAGGGCTCCGACAGCGCCATGCTCGACAACGTGCTCGAGTTCCTCACCATGAACGGGCGCAGCCTGCCGCGTGCGGTAACGATGATGCTGCCCGAGCCGTGGGACAAGAACGAGGCGCTGCCCGAGAAGCGCCGCGCGTGGGATGCGTACCAGTCCATGCTCATGGAGGCGTGGGACGGCCCGGCCGCCATCGCGTTTTCCGACGGGCATGTGATGGGCGCCGCGCTCGACCGCAACGGCCTGCGCCCGGCGCGCTACTACGTGACCAACGACGACCGCCTCATCTTGTCGAGCGAGATCGGCGCGCTCGATGTCGACCCGGCCATGGTGCTCGTGTCCGGCAGCCTCGGACCCGGGCAGATGCTGCTCGTCGACCCCGACAAGGACCGCGTCTTGTTCGACGACGAGATCAAGGACGCCTTCGCCAACGAGAAGCCGTACCGCACGTGGGTCGAGTCCGGCCTGCTGACCTTGGACGATCTGGCAGAGGGCGCGTCGTGCGCGAAGGACGAGCCGCGTGACGGCGCCGTCGAGCTGCCGCTGCGCCAGGCGCTGCACGGTTTCTTCTTCGACGACGTCGAGGAGGCCATCATCCCCATGGCCAACAAAGGCTCCGCGCCGCTCGCGTCCATGGGCGCAGACGTGCCGCTCGCGTGTCTCTCCGAGCATCCGCGCAGCTTCTTCGACTACTTCAACCAGCTGTTCGCGCAGGTCACGAACCCGCCCATCGACGCGCTGCGCGAGTCGTTCATCACCTCGACGCTGCTGTACGTGGGCAACCACGGCAACCTGCTCGAAGACGCGCGCTCCAACTGCCGCGTCGTGCGCCTGGACGCGCCGCTGCTCACCGAGGAGGAGTACACGTCGCTCGCGTACCTGGACCGTCAGGGCTTCCACGCGACGCGGCTTGCGGCAGTCTACGACTACGGTCGTGCCGACAACGCGCTCGAGCGCGCGCTCGACGAGCTGTGCGTGCGGGCGGAAGAAGCCGTGCGCGCGGGCAGCAACATCATCGCCATCTCCGACCGCGCGCGTGCCGGCGAGGTGCCGATCCCGTCGCTTCTGGCCGTGGCGAGCGTGCACAACCACCTGCTCAAGGCCGGTATCCGCACGTCTGCCGACCTCATCGTCGAATGCGGCGACGCCATCACGCCGCACGACTTCGCGCTGCTCGTGGGCTATTCCGCCTGCGGCATCTACCCCTACCTGGCACATGACACGATCCGCTCGCTCGCGGCAAAAGGCGAGCTCGGCGTGGACGCGGCAACGGGCATCGCCAACTACAACAAGGCCATCGTCTCCGGCATCGTCTCGGTCATGTCCAAGATGGGCATCTCCACGATGCAGGGCTACCACAGCGCCCAGATCTT
>JBJEHP010000022.1:0-4174 GCA_051876145.1 Coriobacteriales bacterium
CGACACGCTCCCATGCGTGGACTTTGGCAGCAAGCCGCGCGTCGGCGTGGTCGGCGAGATCCTAGTCAAGTTCCACCCGACCGCCAACAACCAAATCGTGGACACGATCGAGCGCGAGGGCTGCGAGGCAGTTGTGCCGGGCCTGGTCGACTTCTTCTTGTTCGGCATCTTGAACCCGGCCTTCAGGCACCAGGAGCTCACGCCCGACCTCAAGAAGTACCTGACCGCGACAGGCGTCGTGAAGGCGCTCGAGAAGCTGCGCGACCCGATCCGCCGCGAGCTGGCAAAGTCCAGTCGCTTCGAGCCGTTCGAGCGCATCGAGGAGATTGCCGAGGGCGCGAGCCAGATCCTCGACCTGTGCAACATGATGGGCGAGGGCTGGCTGCTCACGGGCGAGATGGTCGAGCTCATCAACGAGGGCGCGCCCAACATCGTGTGCACGCAGCCGTTCGCGTGCCTGCCCAACCACGTCGTGGGCAAGGCCGTCATCAAGGAGATGCGCCGTCGCTACCCGCAGTCCAACATCGTCGCCGTCGACTACGACCCGGGTGCGTCCGAGGTCAACCAGCTCAACCGCATCAAGCTGATGATCGCGGTGGCGTTCTCCAACCAGAAGGAGCAGCAGCGCAAGGCGAGCGAGAAGGAGCGTGAAGCGGAGCCCGTGCTGGCGTAGCAGCAACGCCGGCGTCGGTGGTGACGCTGGCGCTGGCGCAGGCTTCGTGACAAACCGGTGAGGCTCTGGCCATATACGTGACAGGCCGGCGAGGCATTGGCCATTTTTGGCCAGGAGCTCGCCGGTTTGTCGTGTATGTGGTCAATAGCTCGCCGGTCTGTCATGCGCCCGAAAAAGCGATGGAACGCGCGCTTTCTTCCCGCTACTATCGACGAAGGCGCTTTTCATGCGCCGCGCGAAGATTGAGGGGGAGCCACATGCGCAAAGTTGCAGTGATCGGAGGGGGAGCTTCGGGGCTTGCCGCTGCCATTTCGGCGGCACGCGAGGGTGCCGAGGTGACGATTTACGAGCAGAAGGACCGGGTCGGTCAGAAGATTCTCGCCACGGGCAACGGCCGCTGCAACCTCACCAACACGACGATCGTGCCCGAGGATTACAACGTCCCGTACTTCGTGACGGGCACCTTGAGCAAGTACGGGCCGCAGGAGATTCGCAACTGGTTTGCGCGGCTGGGCCTTCTGACCTTCGAGGAGCGCGAGGGGCGCGTCTACCCGCTCACCAATACCGCGACGAGCGTGCTCGACGTGCTCAGGCTCGCCGTCGAACGCCTCGGCGTCACGGTCGAGTGCAACCATCCCGTCTCGAGCCTGGATGAAATCGACGCGAACCGCTACATCGTCGCGACGGGCGGCGGCAGCGACCTGCTCGGGCAGAGCGGCCACGTCATCGAGTCGTTCCATCCCATCCTGTGCTCGCTGGCAACCGACACGAAGCCGATTCGCGGCCTGTCGGGCATCCGCGCCCGCGTGCAGGTCAACGTGTACGCGACCGGCACGACGGTGGGCGAGCCCTTTGCGAGCGAATACGGCGAGGTGCTGTTCCGCGATTACGGCCTGTCGGGCGTCGTCATCTTCAACATGTCGCGCTACGCGCAGCCGCAGGACCTGATCTCGCTCGACTTTCTGCCCGGCCTCAACGAAGACGAGACGCTCTCGCTGCTCGAGCAGCACCTGGATATCCTCGTGGGCGAATCGCGTACCGGCCAGGTGCCCAGCTATCAGGAGCTTTTGTGCGGCATGTTCCAGTCGCGCGTTGCTGACGCCATCTTGCGCATGGCGGACGTGAAGCCGTCCGCGCAGGTGGAGCGCGACATGCTCGCCAAGGTGGCGATGGTCTGCAACGACTTTCGCATCGAGGTCGAGGGCGTGGGCGATGCAAAGCACGCGCAGGTCACGCGCGGCGGCGCGGCGATATCGGAGTTCGACGCGGACACGCTCGAGTCGCTGGTGACCCCGGGCGTCTATGCGTGCGGCGAGGCGCTCGACGTCGACGCGAAGTGCGGCGGCTACAACCTGCACTGGGCGTGGGCGAGCGGCATCGTCGCAGGTCAAGCGGCCGCTTCTGGAGAGTAGGAGACGTACCGTGGAAGTCGAGTACAAGTGGGACCTGACGAACGCGGGCGGGCTTGCGGCGCTCGATGCGGCCGAGAAGCTCTCGCCGTATATCCGCGGCGTCGAGAACATCAGCATGCACGCGACCTACTACGACACGGTCGACGGCGATGTGTTCGCCCTGCGCGGCGGTCTGCGCAAGCGCGAGGAAAACGGCGTCGGCGTCTGCTCGCTCAAGCTCGAGGTCGAGGTGAGCGATGGCAGGGCGACGCGCGAGGAATACGAGGTCGCCTGTGACGACATCCGGCAGGCGCTGGGGCTGCTCCCCGAGGCGGGCGCTCCCCGCGACGTTTGCGAGATGCTGGCGAGCAAGGAACTCAAGGTCAACTGCGAGACCGAGTTCGACCGCCGCGCGTTCAAGCTTGCGGTGGGCACGCAGGGGGCACCAGACGCGTTCGAGGCGGAGCTCGCCTTTGACGAGGGGGTCTTGCGCCGCGAGGGCCGCGAGCAGGAATTCCGCGAGATGGAGCTCGAGCACAAGGGCGGCTCGCTCGACGCGTTCAACGACTTTGCCCTCGACATCCAGGACACGGCGCACCTCACGCCGCAACCGCTCTCCAAGCTCGCCCGCGCCATGTCCCTCTGACTGCCACGAATGGCACGAGGGGCCGTGGGTATCGTGCCACTTTGGTACGAAGGGACACCCCGCCCGTCAACTCGCGCGCCCACACGCCCGCTCATCCGCCCGTCCGCTCGCCCGCCCACTCGCCAGCCCCGCCGTTCCCGCGGAGCATATTCGCGCGCGCCGATGCTTTTTGCGGCGGTAGTGCTATCGTGCATTCACAAGTCTGACCACAACGTCCGCGAGGGGGCCGCTATGCCTTGGAACAAAGAAATGCCCGCAAATCCTGTCGTCGCCGTTGCCGGTGCCACCGGTGTCGTCGGCCGTGAGATGCTCAAGGTGCTCGAGCAGAGGGATTTCCCGGCGTCCAAGGTCAAGGCCCTGGCCTCCGCGCGCTCCGCGGGCACCACGCTCCCGTTCAAAGGCGGCGAGCTCACCGTCGAGGAGATGACGCCGGAAAGCTTCGAGGGTGTCGACATCGCCCTGTTCAGCGCGGGTGCGGGCGTCTCCAGGCAGTTCCGCCAGGCAGTTGTCGACGCCGGCTGCGTCATGATCGACAACTCGAGCGCGTTTCGCCAGGAAAAAGACGTCCCGCTGGTCGTCCCCGAGGTCAACGCGCGCGACCTCGCGTGGCATTCCGGCGTGATCGCCAACCCCAACTGCTCCACCATCGAGATGGTCGTCCCGCTCAAGGCGCTGGCAGACGTCGCCGGCGGCATCAAGCGCATCGTCGTGAGCACGTACCAGGCCGCATCCGGCGCCGGCATGAAGGCGATGAACGAGCTCTACAACCAGACCAAGCAGTTCCTCGCGGACGAGCCGCTGACCATCGAGGCGTTCTCCGACCAGATCGCCTTCAACGTCATCCCGCACATCGACGTGCCGGTCGAAGACGACTACTACAAGGAGGAGTGGAAAATGGTCGTCGAGACCAAGAAGATCTTCGGCGATGACAGCATCGAGGTCGCCCCAACCTGCGTGCGCGTCCCCGTGCTGCGCTGCCACGCCGAGTCCGTGAATGTCGAGTTCAACGGGCCGATCAGCCCCGAGAAGGCCAAAGAGGTCCTGGCGGCAACGGACGGCGTCACGCTCGAGGACGACTGCGCGAACCTCGTCTACCCGATGCCCGGCCTCAAACAGGGCACCGACGACGTGTACGTCGGGCGCGTCCGCATCGACCGTACCGTCGAGAACGGCCTCGCGATGTGGTTCGTCATGGACCAGATCCGTAAGGGCGCCGCGCTCAACGCCGTGCAGATCGCGGAGCGCCTGCTGCCATAGGAGCTCGCCTCCCGGCAACCAACCATCCGTGCGCCAAAAGGGGCGGGTTCCCTGTCATTGCGACAAGGGGCCTGCCCTTCGTCATGGAACGGGGAGGAAAAAGTCCATGGGAAAATGCTCCTATTGCGTCTACAATGTGGCGACGCAAGCAGCAATGCGAGTCAAGACATTCGAGGTGCAATGGGAGTACAGCAATCCAAACGGACC
>JBJEHP010000023.1:0-4163 GCA_051876145.1 Coriobacteriales bacterium
CGCGAGTACATCCGCGAGCGCCTGAGCGGCATGGACGAGCAGCGCCGGCAGATGAGCTTCGACGAGGAAGACGAGCTCGACGAGCGCGGGCTGGACGTGCGCCTCGTCAACGCCGACGGCAGCGCGCGCGTCGAGGAGGTCGACCGCGGCGACGACGAGCGCCACGACGACCCCGAGGCGCTTGCCGCGATCATCGGCAGCGCGATCACCGAGAAGGCAGACGTCGCCTTTGCCGGCATGCAAGCTGTCAAAGGAGAGGACGCTGCGGCAGACGACGAGTACGAAGAAGACGACGAGGAAGACATCCCGACGATCGAATGATGAGCAAGACGACAACCCCCGAGCCACCCTATCCCATGCGCCTGCAGAAGTTCCTCGCGCGCGCCGGCGTCGCCAGCCGCCGCGGCTCCGAGGACCTCATGACCGCCGGTCGCGTTACCGTGAACGGCAAGGTCACGACCGAACTGGGCAGCAAGGTCGACCCCAAGACCGACGTCGTGTGCGTCGACGGGCGCGAGGTGCACCTGGAAGACGGGTCGGTCTACCTCATGCTCAACAAGCCGGCTGGCTACCTCACCACGATGAGCGACCCGCACGGCCGCCCCTGCGTGGCGCAGCTCGTGCCCACGGACCGCTACCCGGGTCTGTACCCGGTGGGGCGCCTCGACATGGACACGACCGGCTTGCTGCTGTTCACGACCGACGGCGACATGGGGCAGGCGCTGCTGCACCCCAAGCACCACGTCCCCAAGACCTACCGGGCGCTCGTGGAAGGGGTCCCGACGAAAAAGGAACTCGACCGGCTGCGCCGCGGCATCGTGCTCGACGACGGGCCATGTCAGCCTGCCACCGTGCGCCTCGAGAGCTCGAGGGGCGGGCGCCCCGGTGGCAGTCCGCGCGATTCGCACGCCGGCACCGCCCGGGTGAGCATTCAGATTCACGAAGGCAGGAAGCGCCAGGTCAAGCGCATGTTCCTCGCCATACATCACCGCGTCATCAAGCTGCACCGCGACGTGTTCGGACCGCTTTCGCTCGGGGATCTCGAGCCGGGGGCGTGGCGTCTGCTCACGGCGGACGAAGTCGCGGCGCTCAAGGAGGTAACCGGGCTGTGAAAAACGGCACCAACGCTCAGTGGAGGAGCGACAACCCCATCTCCACGGACCGCAAACCCGAGATTCCGCGTGTGCTGCTGATGCGCCATGCGCAGACCTTCGCCAACGCGAACGACTACTTCTTGGGGCAGCTCGACGAGGGCATCACCGAGGTCGGCGAGCAGCAGTCGCGCCGCGCGGTCGCGGGGCTTGTCGCCTGGAAGCCCGACCGCATCGTCACGAGCCCGCTGCTCAGGTGCCGCGAAAAGATTGCCGAGCCCGCCGCCGTGGCACTCGGCGTGCCCCTGGTCGTCGACGAGCGCATCAAGGAGTTCGACTTCGGCCCACTCGAGGGCAAGACCTTTTCCGAGGTCATCGAGAAGGGATACCCGTTCCCCTGGGGGCCGGGCTCCGAGGCCTGGCCGCCCGACGGGGGAGGCGAGACCATGGAGCACTTCGTCGCGCGCCTTTCGGCGGCAGCCGACGACCTCGAGCAGTACGAGGGGCGTACCGCCGTCATCGCCCACGGCGGCGTCATCCGCGGGTTCTTCTCCGTGTGGTTTGACATGCAGCCCGACGCGCTCAACCAGCTCGTCGTGCCCAACGTCCACTCGTACGTGTTCCGCTCGACGCCGGGCAACGTCTGCCTGGAGCGCTTCGGGCTCAAGCCCGAGCACCTGGGCGACTACCGCTGCTAGCGTTGTCGCGTTGGCGCAAAGCGCAACGTCGTTTCTCGCGACGTGTCCACATTTGCGCCTTTCCGGAAACTGTTGGAAATGGAGCAGGTGCGCGGTACTATCAGACGCGTCACTTTTCAAGAGAGAAAGGCTTGAGAGAGTATGCCCAACGAAGGTAGCTTCGAAGTAGCGAAGAAGCGCAGCGACGAGATTCGCGCGGACTTTGCCGTTCATCCCGACAAGTACACGATGCTGACGGGCGACCGTCCCACGGGCCGGCTTCACCTCGGCCACTACTTCGGGACCCTCAAAGGTCGCGTCGCCCTGCAGGACATGGGCATCAAGACCAACATCATCATCGCGGACTACCAGGTCATCACCGACCGCGACACCACGGACAACATCCAGGACAACGTCTACAACATGGTCATCGACTACATGGCCTGCGGCATCGACCCCAACAAGACGATGATCTTCACGCATTCCGCCGTGCCCGAGGAAAACCAGCTCATGCTGCCGTTCCTCTCGCTGGTGAGCGAGTCCGAGCTCGAGCGCAACCCCACGGTCAAGGCCGAGCAGGAGGCGTCTGGCCACCAGCTCACGGGGCTTTTGCTCACCTACCCGGTGCACCAGGCATGTGACATCCTGTTCTGCAAGGGCAACGTCGTGCCGGTGGGCAAGGACCAGCTCCCGCACATCGAGATCACCCGCACCATCGCGCGCCGCTTCAACGAGCGCTTCGCGCCGGTGTTCCCCGAGCCGGAAGGCATCCTGTCCGACGTCATCGAGGTTCCCGGCCTCGACGGGCGCAAGATGTCCAAGAGCTACCACAACGGCATCTCGCTTTCGATGACGGCCGAGGAGACGGCCAAGATCATCAAGAAGTCCCCGACCGACTCCGACCGCAACATCACGTTCGACCGTGAAGGCCGCCCCGGCGTCTCCGCGCTGCTCACCACCGGCGCGCTGTGCTCGGGCCGCACCGAGCAGGACATCGCGGCAGAGATCGGCAACGGCGGCGGCGGTGCCCTGAAGGCGTTCGTCACCGAGGCGGTCAACAGCTACCTCGCCCCGATCCGTGCACGTCGCGAGGAGCTCGCGGCGGATATGGACTACGTCAAGGACGTGTTGCACGAGGGCAACAGGAAGGCGCGCGCCATCGCGGCGGAAACGCTCGACGAGGTCCGCGAGGCCATGGGCATGGTCTACTAGAGGCACGCGACCAGATAAGGCGATGATTTGGGGGCCGCACAGCGCGGCCCCTCGCACTATGAGAAAGCACTACCCCAAAGTCATAACCGCATGCTGTTTTCTGTTCCTGTTCGTGAACATCGGCATGCCGAGCACCTCGTTTTCCGTGTACCAGCCCTACCTCGTCGCCCTGCCGGGCATCGGGGATTCGGGCGGGTCGCTCATCCTGTCGGTGCGCACGCTCGTCACGCTGCTCGCCATGTTCGTCGTGAACCGCTACTACAACCGCCTCGACTGCCGACTGGCGGTCACGCTCGGCTGCGCGCTCACCGCGGCGGGCTTCTACCTGTACAGCTTCGCGACGAGCATGCCAGTGTTCCTTGCCGGCGCGGTGTGCGCGGGCCTTGGCTACGGGCTCGGCGGCATGGTGGGCGCCACGCTTCTGACCGGGCGCTGGTACAAGACGCACCTGGGCACGGCCGTCGGCATCGCAGCCGTTGGCAGCGGCGTGGCGGGCATGCTGCTGCCCCCGATCGCCCTGTCGGTCATTCACGGGCTGTCGCTTTCGGCGGCGTTTCTCATGGAGGCAGTGTTTGCGACGGCAGTGGCGGCAATCGTGTTCGCGCTCGTGCGCAACCAGCCTTCCGACCTGGGGATGAAGGCGCACGGCGAGGAGCAGATGGAGTTCGCGACCAAGGTGGTCAAGGAGCAGGCCGCCGGGGCTCCTGCAGACGAGGGCGTGACGCTTTCGGGCAAGGACCGCGTGCTGCTCATCGTGGCGATGGCCTGCGTCGGCGCCATCTGCGTCGGGGCGCTTGCGTACCTGTCGATCCTCATGACGAGCAACGGCTACGACGAGGGCTTCGCCGCGGCGATGCTGTCGCTGTTCGGTATCTGCCTGACGGTGTCCAAGCTGGGTGCGGGCATCGCGTTCGACCGCTTCGGCACGGTGCGCGGCACGGTTTTGGTGTTCGGAGCGGCGGTCATCGGGATGGCGCTGTGCTGCCTGACGCCGTTGCACCTCATGACGGTCGCGGTCGCCGCCGCGGTGTTCTTCGGGCTGGGCACGTCGCTCGGCTCGACATGCATCTCGGTGTGGTCGCTCAAGCTCTCCAAGCCGAGCACGCGCGCCCGCACGGTGCGCGATTTCCAGGTGGGCTACGCGGTCGGCGGCTTCATCGGCGACACGTTCCCCGGGTTTCTC
>JBJEHP010000024.1:0-4155 GCA_051876145.1 Coriobacteriales bacterium
GTCGAGATCTTCACCCAGTCGCCGTCTTTCAGGCCGAGCTCTTCTTCGTCGGCAGGGTTGATGTCGATGAACGGGTACGGGTCGATCTCGCGCATTGCCGGCAGCTGGTACTGCTCGGTGTGGAAGGTCGTGAAGCGGCGTGCACCGGTGGTCAGGACGAAGGGGAACTCCTCCATCTTCTCGGGCGTCGAGACCGGGCTAAACGGCGGTTCCTGGTAGTAGGGCAGCGGGTCGTCGCCAAAGGTCTGGTAGGCGAAGGAGTACAGCTCGACGCGTCCGGTCGTGGTCGGGAAGCCGGGCTTGCCGTCGGGACGGAGCTGGCCGGTCTCGTACTTGTAGTACGGCTCCTCGGTCATCAGCGTGACGTTTTCCTGCAGATCCTTCCACTTCATCTTGCCGTTCAGGCCGTTGAACTCGTTGTACTCGTCCTCGGTCTGCCACTGGTTCCAGAACTCCGGGTGCATGCGTTGGCCCAGCGCCAGCAAGATCTCGACGTCGGACTTGCACTCTCCTACCTGGACGCACTTCTCCTCGGCGCCGTAGAACGAGACGTTCATGCCGTAGTGGGTGACCACCATGGCGTCGTGCTCGATAGTGGAGGCCAACGGCAGGACGACATCGCAGCATGCCATGGTCGTGGCGTTTTGGAACAGCTCGGTTGCAAAATTGAAGTCGAGCTTCTTGAGCTCCTCGCACCACAGGTCGGGCGAGTTGGTGATGGCGTTGCCGCAGGGGTTCGACGACTGGAACATGGCCATGTGCAGCTTGTAGGGCTTGCCCGTCTGCAGCGCGCGCAGCGTCTCGTCGGGCTGCGTCGTCCACATGACCGCGCCGACGGCGGGGTACTTGTCGACGCCGATGCGCTTGTTCCAGCGCTCCTCGGTCATGAAGCCCTGCTTCATGGCGATGTCGTAGCCGGTGTTCATCTGGACCTGGGATTCCTTGTCTTCCTCGGTCTCTTCGGTGCGGATGGAGCCTGCGCCCGTGCGCTCGTCTTGGTAGGAGGGCGTGGCGTTGATGCCGCCGAGCACGGTTCCGCCGGGTGCATCGAGGCAGCCCTCGATGGTCATGAGCGCGAGGATGCACTGCCCCAGCTGTACGCCGTTGGGGTTCTGGTCGACGGCGAGGCCCCAGGTGACGGTGCTGCGCTCGGCATTGCCGAACATGCGCGCCGCCGCGTAGATGTCCTCGACGGGGACGTCGCAGATCTCTGCGGCATGCTCGGGCGTCATGGTCTTGCAGCGCTCGGCAAGCTCGTCTGTGCCGTAGGCCCACTTGTCGCACCATTCCTTGTCGTAGAGGCCCTCGGTGAACAGGATGTTCAAAAGTGCCATGGCAAGCGCCGTATCGGTGCCGGGACGCGGGCGCAGGCGGATGTCGGCGCGCGTCGAGAACCAGGTGATACGCGGGTCCACGACGATGTACTTCGTGCCGCGAGCCATCATCTCAAGGAGCGCATGGCCGAACAGGCCGTCCGGGTTGGATTTGAGCGGCTCCTTGCCCCAGACGATGATGACGTCGGGCACATGGTAGCCCGGGTGGTCATAGCGGTCGTACCACTTCTGGGCATAGTCGATTTCGGGGTAGCCACCGCCGATCATGAACGCCGTGTTGGAGATACGCGGGCCATAGCACGACCAGCCGCCTTGGGCATAGACGCTGTTCGGGGTGTCGAACACGCAGTTGGCGAACAGGTTGTAGTAGTTGTTGCCCTCGCGGCCGGTACCGCCAAAGACCAAGATCGACTCTGGACCGTACTTCTTCTGGATCTCCTTGGCGTTTTTCTCGATGATGTCGAGTGCGTCGTCCCAGGTCGTCTCGACCCACTTGTCCTTGCCGCGGTCTTCCTTGCGGCGCTTGATGGGATGGGTGATGCGGTCGGGGTGGTAGATGTACTCCTTCAGGTCGAGGCAGCGCGGGCACAGCGTGCCGTGCGTGATGGGGTGCTCCGGGTCGCCTTCGATTTTCGTGACCTTGCCGTCTTTGACGTGGACCTTCAGCCCGCATCCGACGGGATGGCATCCCGGAGGAGACCAGGCACAGCACCGTGTGACTGTCTCGCCGTCTTGAGTCGTGGTTCTCCATTCGCTCATTACGTTCCCCCTTCGTTTGGATTTATCTTCTGGGCGCCTGTCTGGAGGGCGCCAACCTGACATCTCGAATGATGGGGCTGGCCATGGCGCAACGGGAGATGCCTGATTGGCACGTCGGCGCATCAAAAAGGTGCACCCGCAAAGCGTGTTGCGTGCAGCCGACGGTCCCAGACGCTAGAATTGAGAGGGCAGTTAACTGAATCGGCGCCTATCGTACGAGGGGGATGCACATGGAAATTGCCCAGCTGCGGTACTTTCTCGCGGCGAGCGAATCGGAGAACTTCACCGCCGCCGCAAAGCAGTGCTACACCAGCAGGCAGAACCTGACGCGGTCGATTCGGAATCTCGAAGACGAGCTGGGGACGACGCTGTTCACCAGGACGGGAAACAAGACCTACCTGACGAGCGAGGGGGAGCGGGCCGTCGAGCATGCGCGGGCCATCTCCGACGAGGCGCGTATCCTCGAGGACCTGTTCAAGGGCTCACGCGAGGCGACGACGCTGCGCGTCTTGCTGAGCACCAACTCGAATCTGTTCTTGCCGCGGCAGGTGTTCGACGAGGCGTTCTTGTCGAACTGCCTGATATCGGAGCATTCTCCGTTGGATTGCTTTCGGCGCATCGTGGAAGGTACACACGACGTCGCGTTCGTGGGCAGCATGAGCAGGGGCTTTCCCGGATGCAGCGATGTGCTGATCCGCAAGAATCCGCTGTTCTACCTCGTATCGGAGGATTCCCCCCTCGCAAATAGGACGAGCCTTGGCATCAAGGACCTCGACGGCCACGAGCTGTGCGTCATGGCAGACCCCGCGTTTGCCTACCAGCCGTTTCTGGCGCGCTACCGAGAGCTCGGCATGGACACGCGGCAGATCAACGTCATCGCCAACATTCCGCTTCTGCGCAACGAGATGCGCGTGAAAGACGCCATCGCCTTTGGCACGCCGGAATTCCAGCTGCGCCCGCTTTCGGGCACCGTCGCCGTGCCCTGCGCCGAGGACTTCATGGTGGCATGCATGTACGCGCTGTACCAGCGTGGGTCGGAACACGTGTCGGACGTCTTGCGCCTCGTGTCGTGCGTGCGCAAGCTGTCAAACGAGGCGTACGGCCCGAGCTGCTAGACGCTAGTCGCCCACGTAGGTGACGCTGCTCGCGTTGTTCTTGATGACGAGCTTGAGCTGCTCGATGTAGGTGCCCAGAAGCTCGCTTGCGGTGCGCTCCTTGTGCGTCAGGTACCCGACGGTCATCTTGACGTCGGTGTTGAGCGGGATCGAGACGATGCCCGACTGCATCTCGGGCGTGAGCACGCCCGTCGAAAGCGTGTAGCCCTCGAAGTCGGTGAGCAGGCTCGTCAGCGTCGCGCGGTCCGAGTAGCGGATGTTGCGCTTGTGCTGGATGTGGCGCAGCGGCTCTTCCGAGAAGTAGAACGAGTTGATCGTGCCCTGCTCGAAGGAGTAGCGCGGGTATTCTGCGAGGTCCTCGGGCTCGATGAGCTCCTTGCCCGCGAGCGGGTGCCCCTCGCCCACGAAGACGTGCACCGGGGCGATGAACAGCGGGTGGAACTTGAGGCTGGCGTCTTTGAACGCCTGGCCGAGCACGCGCTCGTTGTTCTTGTCGGTGTACAGGATGCCGATGTCGCTTCTGAAGTCCCTGACGTCCTCGATGATCTCGTTGGTGGGCGCCTCGCGGAGCACGAAGTCGTAGTCCTCGTCCTCGCAGCGCTCGACGGTGTTGATGAAGGCGCGCACGCAGAAGGCGTAGTGCTGGGTGGAGATGGCGAGCCGGCGGGTGCCCGACTCGTTGCCGGCGAACCTGTTTTCCAGCATGTCGGCCTGCTCGACGACCTGCCGTGCGTAGGCGAGCAGCTCCGTGCCCTCGTTGGTGAGCGTCACGCCGCGGTTCGAGCGCGTGAAGATGGTGATGTCGAACTCGTGCTCGAGCTCCTTCATAGCGATGGAGAGGTTGGACTGCGATGCATAGATGTTGTACGCGGCGGCGCTGATGGAGCCCGCCTCTGCGATCGCGATGAGATACCGCAGCTGTTGAAGCGTCATGTACGATCCTGCTA
>JBJEHP010000025.1:0-15604 GCA_051876145.1 Coriobacteriales bacterium
CTGGGGCCGCCCCGCCTTCCGTCCGGGGCAGGCGCCCCGTCCAGCGGCGAGGAAGCAATTTACCCTCATGGGCGCCCCCTGTCAAGGAAAACGGGGGATTTTTTTCGAAAAAATTTTCCAGGGCAAATAAAGAAAGGATGTCGGCACGCATGCCGACATCCTTTTCTCATGTGGCCAGCCTTCTTGAGAAGCCGGCTGCATTAAGCCATTGACCTGGGGTTTAGTCCTCAGAATCGCTGTTGAGCCACGGGAACATAGCGCGGATCTTGGCACCGACGGTCTCGATTTCGTGGGTGTTGATCTTCTCGCGCTCTTCGAGGAGCTTCTTGTGGCCGTTGTTGCAGTCGTCGACAAATTCCTGCGCGAAGCTGCCGTCCTGGATGCGCTTGAGGATTTCCTTCATGGCCTCACGGGACTTGTCGTTGATGACCTTCGGGCCCGCATAGTACTCGCCATACTCCGCAGTGTTGGAGATGGAGTAGTTCATGAAGTGGATGCCCTTCTCGTACATCAGGTCGACGATCATCTTCATCTCGTGATAGCACTCGAAGTATGCCAGCTCGGGCGGGTAGCCTGCCTCGGTCAGGGTCTCGAAACCGGCCTTGACGAGCTCGACCAGGCCGCCGCAGAGAACTGCCTGCTCACCGAAGAGGTCCTCTTCGGTCTCTTCGGCGAAGGTCGCCTTGATGATGCCAGAGCGGCCGCCGCCCAGGCCCCATGCATAGGACAGAGCCAGCTCGAATGCGTCGCCCGTAGCGTCCTGTGCCACGCATGCGAGGTCCGGCACACCGGAGCCCTCGGTGAACTGACGGCGGACGATGTGGCCCGGGCCCTTGGGGGCGACCATGATGACGTTGACGTCCTCGGGAGCCTTGATGTAGCCGTAGTGCACGTTGAAGCCGTGCGCGAACGCCAGGGTGTCGCCAGACTTCAGATGCGGAGCGATCTGGTCTGCGTAGGTCTTTGCCTGCAGCTCATCGGGAACCAGAATCATGATGAGGTTGGCCTCTTCGGCGGCTTCCTCGGTGGTCATGACCTTGAGGCCCGCATCCTCGGCCTTCTTCCAGGACTTGGAGCCCTCACGCAGGCCGACGCGCACGTCGACGCCGCTGTCGGCAAGGTTCAGCGCATGGGCATGGCCCTGGGAGCCGTAGCCGATGATTGCGACCTTCTTGCTCTTGATCAGGTCGGGATTGCAATCCTTGTCGTAGTAAATCGTCACTGCCATGGTACTTAGATCCTTTCGTTAGGCTGCCGGTCTCTTATGCCGGCGTATCGCCTGTGTAACCTTCTATGTCAACGCTCCTCGTTGCCATACGATTCGCGGGATTGCCTGATATCGAGACGTCTGTGCAGACCCTTCCCCTTAGCTGTTGGAAGAGCCGCGGGAAATGGCGATCTTGCCCGAGCGGATGATCTCCTTGATGCCGTAGGCACGCAGGAGCTTTTCCATCGCGTCGATCTTGTCGTCGGTACCCGTCACTTCGATGGTGAGGCTGCTCGACGCGACGTCGACAATGCGCGCGCGGAAGATCGAGGCAAGCTCGACGATTTCTCCGCGGCGGGCGGGATCGCAGTTGACCTTGAAGAGCACGAGCTCGCGATCGATGTGATCGACCTCGGTCAGGTCGTTGACCTTGTAGACGTTGATGAGCTTGTGCAGCTGCTTGGTCACCTGCTCGACGATTACCTCGTCGGCATCGACGACCATGGTGACGCGGCTTCTGGTGGAATCTTCGGTATGGCTGACTGCCAGAGACTCGATGTTGAAACCACGACGGGCGATGAGGCCGCAGACGCGGGTGAGGACACCTGGCTGGTTGTCGACCAGAACAGAAATCGTGCGCGACATGCCTACTTTCCCTTCTTCTCGACTGGATGGCCGGACTCGTCGAGCTTGACGACGCCGATCTGGCCGGTCAGCGTGCCGCCGGCGGGAACCATCGGGAACACGTTCTCGTCTTCGGGGATGACGACCTCGAGCAGGGCGGGGCCCTCCTGGGAAAGCCACTTCTCCATGGCGCCCTCGAGCTGCGCGGGGTCGGATACGCTGTCGCCGTACCAGTGGTACGCCTGCGCGAGCTTCACGAAATCGGGATTGCCCGTGAAGACGGTCTGGCTGTAGCGCTTGCTGTAGAAGAGGTCTTGCCACTGGTGGACCATGCCGAGCGTGCTGTTGTTGAGCAGCAGCACCTTGACGGGGGTGCCCGCCTCGTAGGCCGTCGCCATCTCCTGGATGTTCATCTGCAGCGAGCCGTCACCCGCAACGCAGACGACGAGGCTGTCAGGGCAGCCCTCCTGCGCGCCGATGGCCGCGGGGAACCCGAAGCCCATCGTTCCAGCGCCGCCCGAAGAGAGGAACGTGCGCGGACGCGTGCAGTGCAGGTACTGCGCAGCCCACATCTGATGCTGGCCGACTTCGGTCGTGAAGATGGTGTCTTTGCCCTTCGCGAGCTTGTCGAGCAGCTCGAGCGCGTACTCCGGCTGGATGGCGTCGTCGCGCTTCTCGTAGTAGAACGGGCTCTCACGGCGAATCGCGTCGATTTTTGCGAGCCATTCCGCATCGACCGGCTGCGCCTGGTCTTTGTGGAGCTGCTCGTTGATGGCCGCGAGCACGAGCTTGGCATCGCCGACGACGGGGATGTCCGCGTTGCGGTTCTTGCCGATTTCGGCCGGGTCGATGTCGACGTGGATGACCTTGGCGTCGGGCGCGAAGGCAGACAGGCGCCCCGTGACGCGGTCGGCAAAGCGCGTGCCGACGGCGAAGATGAGGTCGCTGTTCTGCAGTGCGGCGTTGGCGGCACGGGAACCGTGCATGCCGGGCATGCCGAGGCACAGCGGATTGTCCTCGGGCATGCAGCTCTTGCCGATAAGGCTCACGACAACCGGGATCTGCAGCGTCTCGGCAAGGTCGAGCAGCTCTGCGCTCGCGTTGCTCGACAGGATGCCGCCGCCCGCGTAGATGATGGGGCGCTCGGCCTTCTCGAGGGCGCGCACCGCAGACTTGACCTGCTTGCTGTTGCCCTTGTAGGTGGGCTTATACGACTCGAGCTTAACCTCTTCGGGGAAGTGGTACGGGACGTTTTGCGCCTTGGACACGTTGCCCGGGACGTCGATGACGACGGGACCGGGCCTGCCGGTCGAGGCGATGTAGTACGCCTCGGCGATAATCTGCGGCAGGTCCTTGGGGTCGTGGACCAGGTAGCTGTGCTTGACGATGGGCATCGTGATGCCCGTCATGTCCGACTCCTGGAACGCATCGCTGCCCAGCGAGCTCGTCGCGACCTGCCCCGTGATGACCACCATGGGGATGGAGTCCATGTAGGCGGTCGAGATTCCGGTGACCGTGTTGGTGGCACCGGGGCCGGAGGTCACGATGACCGTGCCGACCTTGCCCGTCGCGCGGGCATAGCCATCGGCTGCATGCGCGGCACCCTGCTCGTGCCGCACGAGGATGTGGTGCAGCTTCTTGCTGTCGTACAGCGCGTTGTAGATGTCGATTGCCTGGCCTCCGGGATACCCGAAGATCGTGTCGACGCCGACGTCCTCGAGTGCCTTGATGAGGCACTGCGCGCCGGTCATCTTCTGTGCTTCTGTGGCTGTCACTGGAGTATTGCCCCCTTGTCTGCAGACGTCACGAGCTTGGCATAGCGTGCCAGAACGCCCGTCTTGTACTTGGATTCCGGAGCCTTCCACGCCGCACGGCGCTTCGCGAGCTCTTCGTCGCTCACATGGAGGTTGACCTCGCCGCCATCGATGTCGACCGTGATCTGGTCGCCTTCCTCGATGAGGGCGATGGGGCCGCCAGCCGCAGCCTCGGGGCTTACGTGCCCGACGCACGGGCCCTTGGACGCGCCGCTGAAGCGGCCGTCGGTGATGAGAGCGACGGTCTTGGCAAGCCCCATGCCGACGACGTTTGCCGTTGGGGCGAGCATCTCGCGCATGCCGGGACCGCCGGACGGGCCCTCGTAGCGGATGACGATGACGTCGCCGTCGACAATCTTTCCGCCGAGGATTGCCGCGCAGGCGTCCTGCTCGTTGTCGAAGACGCGCGCGGGGCCGGTGATGCACATGGCTGCCGGGTCGACGGCGCTGCGCTTGACGACGGCGCCGTTGGGAGCGAGGTTGCCGAACATGACCTTCAGGCCGCCCTGCTGGTCATACGCCGTCTCTTTGGTGCGAACGATGTCGCCATCGGGGTCGGGGCAACGGTCGAGCCATTCCTGCAGGTCGCCATGGCAGGTGATGGCGCTCATGTCGAGCGCGCCGATGCGGGCGAGTTCCTTCATGATGGTGCCGACGCCGCCCACGGCGTTGAGGTCTTCGATGTGCATGGGGCCAGCCGGCGCGATGCGCGTGAGGTTGGGGGTCTTCTCGCAGACATCGACCCAATCGTGCATGTCGATGGGGTGCTCTGCCGTCGCGGCGATTGCCGTGAGGTGCAGCATCGTGTTGGTGGAGCCGCCGAAGGCCATGTCCAGCGCCATGCCGTTGTGGATGGCGGCAGGAGTGACGATGTCTCTGATCTTGAGATCCTTTTTGACCAGGTCGACGACGCGCATGCCCGCGCGCTTTGCCAGGCGGTCGCGGTCGGCGTACACGGCGGGGATGGTGCCGTTGCCCGGAAGCGCGATGCCCAGAGCCTCGGCCAGGCAGCAGATGGAGTTGGCGGTGAACATGCCGGAGCAGCTACCGCAGCCCGGGCATGCCGTATGCTCGTACCAATCGCAGTCCTCGGCCGTCATGGTGCCCCTGGTGACCTGCCCGACCGCGTCGAACAGCGTGTTGAGGTCCGTCTCGGTCTTGCGGTCGCGGTCGCGCCCGGCGAGCATCGGGCCGCCGGAGATGAGCACCGTGGGGAGGTTGACGCGCAGGGCGCCCATGATCATGCCCGGAACGATCTTGTCGCAGGAGGGGATGAGCACGACGCCGTCGAAGGCATGGCCCTGAACCGCGCACTCGACGCTGTCCGCGATGACCTCGCGGCTCGTCAGAGAGTACTTCATGCCCTCGTGGTTCATGGCGATGCCATCACACACGCCGATGGTGCCGAACTGCATGGGGATGCCACCAGCCATGTAGATGCCGGCCTTCACGTCGTTGACGAGACGCTGGAGATGATTGTGACCAGGGATGATGTCTGCCTGGGAGGAGATGATGGCGATGAGCGGCTTGTCGCTCTTGAGTTCTTCGTCCGTCATGCCGTCTGCATACAGCAGGCTGCGATGCGGGGCGCGTTCAAGCCCTTTTCTGATCTGATCGCTTCGCATTGTTTGAGCAACCCTACCTTTCCGTCTTCGCGCTGGATGCACTCGGGAAACTGTGTAGGGCGCATTGGGAAGAACTCCCAGGGTGCTGTAGTGGTACAGCTGCTGCCTTGCGGCTGCGTTTCATGCGTCCAGATTGCGGTTACCCAACCGATCCAGCTTACTGACCGCACGCGAATGCGAAGATCGTCCGCAAACCCGCACGACGTTGTGCTGAACTGCTCGGGGGTGGCTTTCAGGTCGTCCGACACCGGCTCTCAGCATGTGCACCGGCTCTCTGTGGGAGGGATTGGCCCTTACTGTTCCCCGTCAACGCAGATCTGCTTTTCAAAGTGGCGCTCAGTATACGCTTACGAGTATCGATGTGAAGAGATTCTCGGATTATTTTTCGCCGACACGAAAGCGTTTCTTTTTGGCGCGTGCCTACAGCACACCGAGCTCGTTGAGAGCGAGCATGGTACCGGCGACGCCGAGGAAGCCGGCGAAGATGAAACGCAGGGTTTTTTCGGGAATCCTGGGGACGAGCTTCGCGCCCAGATAGGCACCCGGGATGGCGCCGACGCACAACATGATGCCCGCGAGAAAATCGACGTGCCCGAGCATGATCTGCTCGATGACGCCGGGGATGGCGAGGATGATGATGGCGATGAGCGAGGTGCCCGACGCGCGGTGCATCGGAACGCCGAGCCACGAGGTCATGAGCGGCACCATGATGAAGCCACCGCCCACGCCGACATAGCCCGATGCGAGGCCGGCGACAAGCCCGATGCCGACGCCGCCGGCAATCTTTCTGCCCGTAAGCTCGAACTCCTCCTCTGCCAGCGACGTGGGCTCGACGTGATGCGTCTGAACTTTGGCATCGGCCTTTGCGGCGACACGTGCCGCCTTTTCCTTCTTGTCGCTGGGCAGGCGCAGCGCCTTGCGCAGCATGTTGAACGCGGAATAGAGGATGATCACCGCCGCGACGACCATGATCGCCCATGCAGGGGAAATCGAGCCGAGGTATACACCTATCGAGGAAGTGGCAGCGCCACCGAGGCCGAGCGCAAGGCCGAGCTTGGGGTAGCAGGTCCTTGCGCGCAGGTGCGAGATCACGCCCGAAAGCGAGGTGGGGATGATGGCGAAGAGCGAGGTTGCCGTTGCCATGTAGGCGTCCAGACCGAATACGAGGCGCAGCAGCGGAACCATGACCGTGCCGCCGCCGATGCCGAGCATGCCGGACAGCACACCGATGAAGATGCCCGCAAACGCGAGGCCGATGAATGTTCCCAGTAGCTCCATGGGGTAGATGATAGCCATTTCTTTGTGCCTCCTGAAGAATACTCGCGCGACTTCCGCCATCGACGCCGAGCGACGGGTGGGAGTATATGAAGCAAATGTGAACGAAACTGCACGTTTTTCGCGTTTGCGCTAAAGTTCTAACCCCACGGCAATACACGCAGCTAACAAGAGGACAACATTGCTTAGGAAATTTGCACAGACGGCCCTTGCGACGGGATGCGCATTGACACTTGGTCTCGGCGCCGCCCCGGCAATGACCGCCATTCCCACATCGGCACCTTCTCTGGTCCAGACTGCGGCAGCGGACGAGGTCTCCGACCTGGAGCAGAAGGTCAAGGAAAGCGCCGACGCGTATAACAGCGCCGTCTCGCGCCAGGAAGAGCTGCAGAGCCAGATCGACGACCTCAACGCGAAGATCGCCGACCTGGAGGACAAGCTGCCCGCGCAGAAGGAACGCAGCAACACCAGCTACAAGGCGCTCTACAAATACCAGTCCGACACGGCGAGCGTCGTCATGATGCTCCTGAACAGCAGCTCTATCACCGATATGCTGTCGATGGTCGACTCCTACAACTGGGTCATCGAGTACAACACAGACGAGATCCAAAAGACCATCGCCATGGAAAACGACCTAGAGAACTCCAAGTCGCAGGTAGAGTCGGACAAGGCAGACGCTGACGCTGCCGCAAACGACGCGTACAACTCCCTGCAGCGGGCACAGCAGGCGCGCCAAGAGGCCGCCGAGCGCGCCGCCGCCGCTCAGGCCGCCGAGCAAGCCGCCAAAGAGGCGGAGATTGCCGCGAGCACGACCATGACGAGCGAGGAGAAGAGCACGGCGACCGAGCAGGTCGCGCAGACCTCCAGCACCACGAGCTCGAGCAACGTCGGCTGGACCGACGACAAGACCGCCTTCATCAACAAGTGGGCGCCGCGCATCGACGCCTACCTTTCCGGCTCCCCCACCGCGGGCACCGGCAAGTACTATGCGGAGGCCGCGTGGAACAACGGCGTGGACCCGCGCTGGGCGCCAGCAATCTCGATGATCGAGAGCACGAAGGGCGCCGCCTGCTTCCGCTCCCACAACGCCTGGGGCTTTGGCAGCAGCGGGTATTCCTCGTGGCAGGAGGGCATCAACGCTGTCGTGGCGACGCTGGGAAGCTCGATGTACGGTGGGTATCTCACCCGCGACGCGGCTGCCAAGTACTGTCCGCCCACCGCAGACGAGTGGTACAACAACGTGTCCGCTCAGATGGCCATGATCTAAGAGCGGGCGACACACGCCAACTGCTCACGATACGCAAAGGGGGCCGGTTTCCAGATGGAACCGGCCCCCTTCTTTTATTGCGTCGGAGTTGCCTTGTGGGCTAGGCGTTCTCCTTCTCGAACTTGCCCATGAAGTCGACAAGCGCCTCGACGCCCTCGATGGGCATCGCGTTGTAGATGCTCGCGCGCATGCCGCCGACGCTGCGATGGCCCTTGATATTGGCAAAGCCCGCATCAGTTGCCGCCGCGATGAACTTCTTGTCCATCTCGTCGTCGCCCGTCACGAACGGCACGTTCATAAGCGAGCGCGCCTCGGGAACGACGGTGCCCTTGAACAACTTGCTCTGGTCGAGGAAGTCGTAGAGGATCTTTGCCTTCTTCTCGTTGCGCTCCTTCATGGCCTCGAGGCCGCCGAGCTGCTTGAGCCACTTGAACACGAGACCGCAGATGTAGATGCCGTAGCACGGCGGCGTGTTGTAGAGCGAGCCCTTGTCGGCATGGGTCTTGAAGCGCAGCATGGTCGGCACGCCCGGCAGGTCCTCGGGGATGAGGTCCTCGCGAACGATGACGATCTGCACGCCTGCAGGGCCGACGTTTTTCTGCACGCCGGCATGGATCAGGCCGTACTTGGTCACGTCGACCGGCTCGGACAGGAACATCGAGCTCTGGTCGGCGACGAGCACATGCCCCTTGGTGTTGGGCAGCGTCGAAATCTTGTTGCCGTGGACGGTCTCGTTCTGGCAGATGTAGACGTAGCTCGCATCGTCGCGGATGTCGAGGTCGGACAGGTCGGGGATATAGCTGAAGTTCTTGTCCTCGCCGCTCGCCACGATCTTGGGGTCGCCCAGAATCTGGGCCTCCTTGTAGGCCTTCTTGGACCAGTTGCCGGTGACGATGTAGTCCGCCTTGCCGTTGGTGGCGAGGTTCATGAACACCGTGGCAAACAGGAGGCTGTCGCCGCCCTGGAGGAACAGGACCTTGTAGTTGTCCGGAATCCCCATGAGCTCGCGCAGGTCGGCCTCGGCGGTCTGGATGATATCGGTGAAGGCGGCAGATCGATGGCTCATCTCCATGACGGACATGCCGGAATCCTGATACTCCAGCATCTCGTCAGCTGCCTGTTTCAGCACTGGCTCGGGCAATACGGCCGGGCCGGCGGAGAAATTGTAAACTCGTGCCATCGTTGGTTCCCTTCTCATCACCTTGAATACGCAACGCCTTGTGGCGATGTGGACTCAGATGATAATACAAGTCTACTAATTTGGGGGAATTTAAAGCCTACCTTTTTAGTTTCCGATAGCGACGCGCCTCTCAGGCCGTCCGTGCTGCCCAGGCGCGGTACGAGCCGTGCTCCGTAATCTCCACGACACCGCCAAGCACCGCGCCCGTCTCGTTGAGCACGGCCGCACGCTCGACGAGCATGCTCTCCACCGCGCTGCCGTCGGACAGCTCGACTTTCCCAAACGAGAGCGGCGCGGGGATACGCTCGACAAACGTGCCGAAACTTGAAGCGGGAAGCGCGTAGACCTCGACTTCGATAGACGCACCGCCTTCCCGCACTTTGAGCAGTCCCGGGCGCTGCGCTTCCTCGTCGAGGATGAACAGCCGATAGCTGGGGGCAGTGGCATACGCCCCGAGGAACTCGGCCCCTGCATCGAGCAGTTGGGTGTGGTACTCGAATCCCCGCATGTGCTTTCCGCACACCGCAACCCGCACGCTCGCGGTATCGCGGTAGGCTTGCGCGAAGCCCTCGAGAAGCTGTTGGGAGTCTGAACGGGCAAACGCCGTGATGCCGAAGGGCAGCCCAGGGCAGGAGTCGTCGCCGGGAATGGCGAGCGCCGTAAGGTCGCACAGGTTGCAGTGGTTGGTGTAGAGGCCCATCTTGGAGTTAGCCGCGATGGGGTCGGCATCCACCTGCGCCCGCGTGAACGTGCCGCCGCAGGTCGGCATGACGAGCACCGCATCGTCCAGTTCTGCATTGACCCGATGGCGGCACTTCTGGAGGAAGTGCATTGCATTGAACAGAGACTCCGCCGAAAGGCCCTCGCGTGCGCCACTGCGCAGGATCTTCTCGGTCACGGGAAAGACTTCGCCGGGGTGCGCCTCCACGAAAGCCCCCAGGTCTGCCCAGCGCTCGGCGACCCACGGCCCGTCGTAGAGTACGGACGCCGCCTCGTTCAGATACGAGCAATCCATCGTGCGGACCTCGATGCCCGCCTTCGAAGCGAGTCGTTTGATGCGCTCGAGGCTTGCATGCCACCCCTCGCGGTAGCGCTGCGCAAATCCCCCGTAGAACTCGGGCTCTTCATCGGGAATGCAGATGGCGGTGGGAAGCGTGCCCCCTCGAGGCGCGGCGCACTCCTTGCTGTAGGGACAGTCCTCGTCGTAGCCGCGCGCAACGCCGTCGACCGTCATCGCGTCCTCGAGCGTGTTCGCGAACACGGTGACGCAATCGAGGCTCGCGCAGGCGGGAACAACGCCCTTCGTCGACCACGAACCCAGGGGAGGCTTGAAGCCGACGAGCCTGTTGAGGGCCGCAGGCACGCGCCCCGACCCTGCCGTGTCGGTGCCGAGCGAGAACGCGGCAAGCCCGAGCGCGACAGAGACAGCTGAGCCCGAGGACGATCCGCCGCTGATGAGGCGCGGGTCGAGAGCGTTTTTGCACTCCCCGTAGGGACTGCGCACTCCCACGAGCCCCGTGGCGAACTGGTCGAGGTTTGCCTTTCCGAGCGGAATGGCCCCCGCATCGACGAGCCTCGCCACGACGGTGGCGCTTTGCGCGGGAGTGTAGGCGTAGGCAGGACAGGCCGCCGTGGTGGGTACACCGGCAAGGTCGATGTTGTCCTTGATGACGAATGGCACGCCCCACAAGGGCTTATCCGTGCTCGGCGAGCTCTGCTCAAGCTGCGCGAGGTAGGGCTCGAGGGCCTGCTCGGACGGCGGAACGATCCAGATGTTGTAGTCTGCTGCATCCGCGCAGCGCTCGAGGATGCATTTCACAACCTCGCGCGGGGTGAGCGATCCGCTTTGATAGGCATGGCGCAGCCATGCGATGGTCAGCCTAGTGGGAATCTGCATCTGCTTTCTCCTTCGAATAGGGCGTTGGCTACGCATTGGGGCGAACGGCGGCTGCCGTCTGACCAAAGTCCGTCATGTCGCCGGCGGCCACGTAGAGTTCCTCGACCGTGCCCGCAGCAGGGGACACAACGGGAAACTCCATCTTCATGCTCTCCAAGATGAGCAGCTGGTCGCCTTTCTCGACCTGCTGCCCAGGTTCCACGAGCACTTTCCAGACAGCGCCCGCGATGCTCGCCTTGGCCTCGACGCATCCATCCGGCACTTCGGCGGTAAGCGTGAACGAGGGCTCCGGCTCCTGCGCGACGAACGTGTCAAGCCCCTGCTCGACCCAGCGCTGGTGTTCTTCTTCGAACGCATGCTCCTGGTGCTCTTTGAATGCCGCGATCGACTCCTTGTTCCGCTCGAGGAACTTCAGGTAATCGCCGAGCTTGAACGTGGTTTCCTCAATCTGGACGTTGAACCTGCCACGCAGGCAATCCTCGCGCATCTTCAAGATCTCATCTGCACTGACCGGGTAGAACTTGAGCTGGTCGAAGAAGTTGAGCAGCCAGGGCTTGCCGGGTTTGAAGGTCTCGGTCGGCTGCAGCGGGTTCCACATCTGCGTCGTGCGCCCGACAAACTGGTAGCCGCCCGGCCCCTCCATGCCGTACACGCACAGGTACGCTCCGCCGATGCCGACGGCGTTTTCGGGAGTCCACGGGCGCGCGGAATTGTACTTGGTCGTGACGAGGCGATGGCGCGGGTCGACCGGCGTCGCGACAGGAGCACCCAGGTAGACATCGCCCAGGCCCAGCACGAGGTAATCCGCATCGAACACGATGTCTTTGACGTCGTCAACGCTGTCCAGCCCGTTGATGCGACGGATGAACTCGGGATTCGACGGGCACCAGGGTGCGTCGGGACGCGTCGTCTCTTGATAGCGGCGCGCGGCGAGTTGCGTCTGCGGGTCGTCCCACGAAAGAGGAAGATGCACGATGCGCGAGGGAACCGTCACATCTTCCAAGGCGGGAAGC
This sequence comes from Coriobacteriales bacterium, assembly GCA_051876145.1. Taxonomy (GTDB): domain Bacteria; phylum Actinomycetota; class Coriobacteriia; order Coriobacteriales; family QAMH01; genus CACZQA01. The sequence continues at coordinate 11,903 of JBJEHP010000025.1, forward strand.
GCTGTATCCGCCTCCACGACCATGCGGCACGCTTCTTCGCAGCTCATGAGCGCGGGGTCGAAGTGCACCTGCAGCGACCTGATGCCCGGGGTGAGATCCACTATCGCGGGGTTGGACCCCTCGAGCGCCTGCATGAGCACGTGTACCCTGAAACGCAGGGTGATGTCGAGCTCCATCGGGCCGTACTCGACGAGAATCGCATCCTCCCCTGCCTGGCGCACGACGATGCGGTCGTGCCCTTCACCCGCATCGTGCAAGATCACGCTTTCCGCGCGGATGTGCGCGGGAGTCGAGGGTAGCGCGGCAAGCGGCGCCGAGCCACCCGCGCGAACTGCCGTGATGGCATGCTCCTGCGCCTCCCTGAGCTCACGCGCCTGCTCAAGCGTGAGCAGTTGGAAGCGCACGGTCACACCTGGGGCAAGTTGCCCCAGTTTCCAGCGCTCGGCGATGGCGACGGCCACCGGGCAGACAAACCCGCCCAAACTCGGCCCGTCGGGCCCGAGGATAATCGGCTGGTCACCTGTGAGGTCAAGGGCGCCGATTGCGTAAGGGTTGTCGTGGATGTTCGAGGGGTGCAGGCCCGCCTCACCACCGTCTTCGCGCGACCATTTGGGAGCGGGACCGTTGAGCCGCACACCCGTGCGCGCGGAGTCGAAGCTGACAGTGAACTCGCTCGAGCACAGCTCGTCGAGGTAGCCCGCCTCGAGGAACTCCTCCGTGGGCTGCGGTCCTGCGATGACGCCGATGGTCCAGTCGCTTGAGAGCGGCGCCGTCGCCTCTGCGGCAAGCGCCGCGCCAACGTGGCCGCTCGCCGCACATGAATCCTCGTGCAACCTGAGCACGTCGCCTGCGCGCAGCGCTCGCCCGCCGTGGCCGCCAAACTTGCCATCGAGGAAGGTCGAGGCGCTGCCGAGGATAAGCGGCACGTCAAAACCGCCGGCAACGCAGAGGTAGGCGCGCATTCCGAGCGCGCACACGCCGACTTCGAGCGTCTGTCCCTGCTGCGCGCGCGTCACGACGCCGCGGACGACGGGCGCGCCATCGAGCGTGGCGGGGACCTGTGCCCCCGTCAGCACAAAGTCAACGTCGGTGCGGAACCTGAAAGACCCGCCCTTCATCGTCATCTCGAGCGCGGGAGCCTGCTCGGGATTGCCCAGCAGGGCATTGCCGAGCCGCTGGGAGAGCATGTCCATGGGACCGCAGGGAGGAACGCCCACGGCCCAGTACCCCGTGAACCCGGGGTAATCCTGCACGGAGGTCTGGATGCCGCCATCGAGCACCTCGAGCGCGGGCTCGCCCGGGTGGAATCCGTCGAGCATGCGCGTCGAGACGTGCCCTTCGCGGTAGTCCTCACGCTCGAGCAGCGCCTGGAGATACATGAGATTGGTGGTGAGCCCGTAGACGCGCGTCTGCGCGAGGACGCGGCGCATCTTCTCCTGCGCCCGCGCCCGGTCGGGAGCGTGCACGATAATCTTCGCGACCATCGGGTCGAAAAGCGAAGTCACCTCGACGCCCTTGCGCACCCACGTCTCGACGCGCGCCTCATCGCCGAAGACGACCTCGTCGATCTTGCCCGTGGCGGGAAGGAAGCCGTTGAAGGGGTCCTCGGCGTAGAGGCGCACCTCGATGGCGGCGCCATGCGGTTCGTGAACCAGCGATCGGACGTCATGGAGCTCGCCAGCTGCCTCGCGTACCATCCACTCCACGAGGTCGATGCCCGAGCACTCCTCCGTGATGCCGTGTTCGACCTGGAGACGCGTGTTGACCTCGAGGAAGAAGAACTGCTCGGATTGCTCGTCGTAGAGGAACTCGACCGTTCCCGCATTGCGGTACCCCACGGAGCGCGCCATGGCCTCGGCTGCCGCGAGCATTTTGCTCCGCACCTCGGGAGGCAGATTTGGCGCGGGCGTCTCCTCGACGACCTTCTGGTTGCGGCGCTGCACCGAGCAGTCGCGCTCTGCCAGCGCGACAACGTCATCAGCCGTGCCGAAGATCTGCACCTCGACATGGCGCGCATGCTCGATGTACTTTTCCAAGAACACGCTGCTGTCACCGAAGTTTGCCGCGGCAAGATGCTTGACCGAGGCAAAGGTCGAACGCAGCTCGTCATCGTCGTGGCAGATGCGCATGCCAATGCCACCGCCACCGGCAGAGCTCTTGAGCATGACGGGGTAGCCGATACCGCGTGCCGTCTCCACTGCCTCTTCGGCGCTTGCGATGAGCCCCGAGCCGGAGAGCAGCGGAACGCCCGCCTTCTTTGCCAGCTCGCGCGCGACGTGCTTGAGCCCGAAGCACTCGATCTGCTCGGGGGTCGGGCCGATGAAGGCGATGCCCGCAGCTGCGCAGGCACGTGCGAACTCCACGTTCTCGGACAGGAACCCGTAGCCGGGATGGACCGCCTGAGCCCCGGTCTCTCGCGCAGCCGCAAGCACTTTCTCTATGTCGAGGTAGGTGTCTGCTGCCGGGCCATCCCCGAGGTAGACCGCCTCGTCGGCGTTTTCCACATGCAGACTGTCCTTATCTGCTTCGGAGTAGACGGCCACACTCTTCACCCCCATGCGCGCGAGCGTGCGCTCGATGCGGGTGGCGATGGCTCCTCGGTTGGCGATAAGGACTTTCATGAACATGATGCTCTCAGCTTCTTTCCTGTGGGGACGGCCTGGCTAGCGCTATTCGGCGTCCCAGATGATCATTTCGACGGGGGTCGGGTTGTAGGCGTTGCATGGGTTGTTGAGCTGCGGGCAATTGCTGACGAGCACCATCACGTGCTCGATGGCGCGCATCTCGACGTAGCGCCCGCCCGCGGACACGCCGTCGTCGAACTTCAGCCCACCTTCGGGCGTGACCGGGACGTTCATGAAGAAGTTAATGTTGGGCGCCAAGTCGCGCTTGCCGATGAGCTCGGAGGCCTTCACGTCTTCGGCGATGCCCATCATGAAGTCGTCCCTGCAGTTGTGCATGTAGCGCTTGTCGCGGGAGTAGCGCACCGTGTTGCTCTGCGACGAGCAGGCGCCGCCCAGCGTGTCATGGCGGCCCGTCATGTCGGCCGTGATCTCGAGCAGCGGGCGGTACTGCTCGCTTCGCAAGATGCTGCCGGTGGTCAGGTAGATGTTTTGCTGCGCGACAATCGTGGCGACGGCGCTGTAGTGGTCTTCGGGGTCGTTCACGTCGTAGAACGTCGTGTCAACGGCCTGGTTGCCCTCTATGTCGAGGATGCGCAGCGTCTGGCCGGGCAGCAGCTCGTGAATCCACGGGGTGCCCGCCAAGACGACCTGGCGGTAGATGGCGTCTTCGGGGTTGAGCTCGCTTTTCTTCTCGATGAATCCGTACATGTCTTTCTTCCTTTCGGCGGTCTGCGGGCGATTAGCGGCCGAGCAGGTTGTAGTAGTCCCAGGTGTTCTCGAACGCGCGGTAGTTTTCCGTGCGGTGCTGCACGCACTCGTCGAGGAGATCGACCTTCGGCGCGTTGTAGACCTCGACGGTCACGGGGACGGCGGGATAGGTCGTCGCCGGGTCGAGCGGGTTGGGCGTGTTCGACAGGATGAAGATGCAGTCCATCTCGGTGCGCAGCGTGACCGTCGCGCCCTCCTGGCACCACCCCTCCTGGAAGTGCATGCTGCCGTCCTCGTTGACGTAGACCTTGCTGAAGAGGTTCACGCACGGAACGAGGTCGCGCATGCTCATGTTGTTGCGCACGAGCTC
>JBJEHP010000026.1:0-4112 GCA_051876145.1 Coriobacteriales bacterium
CATCGACGAGGAGACCAACACCCTCTTCGGTTACATCGAGGTCGACGACCCCGAGAAGTACGCGGAATCGGCCGACACGCCGATCAACCGCAAATGGTGGGACTTCATGGCCTCGGTCATGGAGACGAATGCCGACAACTCCCCGGTGACGGTGGATTTGCCGTGTGCGTTTCATCTAGATTAAGGAGAGGTTTGTAACAGTGGCACTTTCGCAAGAACGCAAGGGGACGATCGCCGTCTCCCTTACCAACTTCCTGGACTCCGGCTGCATCGTCGGAAGCTCCGTCGTCCTGACCGCCTGGGCCGCGGCATTCGGCTTTGACGCGACGTGGACGGCAATCCTCGGCGCCATCGGCGCGAACGCCTTCGGCGCCGCGGTCGGCGCCCTCATCGGCGGCTTTCTGACCGACAAGTTCGGCCGCACGATCATCTACAAGTACAACCTGCTCGTGTACGCGCTCGGCGTCGCGATCTGCATGTGCGCCGTCAACCTGCCCATGGCGGCCGTCGGCATCGTGCTGTCCGGCCTGTCCGTCGGCGCGGGCGTCCCGGCATCGTGGAGCTACATCTCCGAGACCTCGCAGTCCACGCACCGCGCGGCAAACATCGGCATCAGCCAGTTTGCCTGGAGCTGCGGCCCGGCGATCATCTTCATCCTGAACCTGATCCTGTCGTTCGCGCTGCCCGAGTTTGCAGCTGACGGCAAGACGCTGCTGCCCGCGGGCACCTACGGTCCCTTCGACGGCCTGCTCGCGACGCGCATCATCTTCCTCGTGCTGCTCGTCGTCGCGCTCGTTGCCTGGAACCTCCAGCGTCAGCTGCAGGAATCCCAGGACTGGGCCGAGAAGAACGCCGCGGCAACCGAGCACGTCGGCTTTGGCAAGATGATGGGCGATGCTCTCAAGAACTCCGTCAACGTCAAGACGATCGTCTTCCTCGTCGCGGTGTACCTGACCTGGAACCTCGCGGCGGGCACGAACGGCCAGTTCATGCCGTACCTGTACGCTGCCGCCGGCAACATCGACGCGACCGGCCAGAGCCTGCTCGGCATCGTCCAGTGGGTGCTCATCGCTGTATGCTCGCTGGTCATCTTCAGCAAGCTCGGCGACAAGGTGCCGCACCGCATCCTGTTCGGCATCTCTGCAGTGCTCGCGCTGCTGTCCTGGGTCGCCATCGCGATCTTTGGCGTGGCGCTCACCAACGGCACCGCCGGCCAGATGGGCTGGGTGCTCTGGGTGTACGTCTTCCTGTGGGGCATCTCCGCAGGCTTCTCCGCGCAGTGCTTCTACGCGCTGTGGGGCACCGAGCTGTTCCCGACGCAGTACCGCGGCGGCGTCCAGGGCATCATGTTCTTCCTGGTGCGCGGCGTGCTCGGCATCTGGTCGCTCGTTGGCGTCGGCGCCATCATGGGCGACATCTCCGCAAACCCGGCGGGATTCTTCCCCGCGGCGGTCATCATGTGCGTCGTGCTCGTGATCTCGCTGGTCGTGGGCGTCGTCTGGTGCCCGCAGACGCAGGGCAAGACCCTCGACGAGATCACCAAGGAGCGCTACGGCGACACGCTGTAAGTGCAGGCGAAAGATACGTCGATATGCCATGAGGGGCTGCGGATTTCCGTGGCCCCTTTTGCGTGCGCTGGATTCGGTTGGTTTGGGCTGACGCTGCCGGGCGTCGCCGCGAGGATTAGGCGCGCGGAGTCTCGCTGACCGCGCCCTCGGCCGGCGTGGCCTCGCCTAGCGCGGCGGCGTTCCTCGAGGCCTCCTTGTGCGAGGTCTCGTCGCGGAGCCTGCGCGACTCGATGATGGCGATGCGCGCGAGGCTCTCGACCACCTGGTTGTGGCTTTCCTCAATCTCTTCTTCGGACATGTGCATGCGGCGGCGCCTCAGCTCCTCGCGGCGCAGGCTGCGCAGCTCCTGCAGGGCCTCGCGCAGCGAGGTGTCGTCGAGCAGCTCCTCGTGCTGGGCGAGCTCGGCGGCGGTGTTTCTCAGCGCGTCTGCGAGCAGGGCGTGGCGCTTCGAGGCCTTCTTGTACTCGTTGATGTCGCACGAGTCGCCCTGCTCGGCAATCTGCTTTTTGCGCTGCTCGAGGTGGTCGACGGCCATCTCGAGGTTCACGAGCTGCTCGAGCATGGCATGGCGACGGATGATCCTGCCGATGTCGCTCGGGTTCTCGCGGATCTCCTTGATCGCCTCGCCGGGCATGGCGTCGGTGACGCGGTAGGTGAGCGAGGCGAGAAACGGCATCAGGAACACCGTGATCGCGCCGGCGGCGACGAGCACCGAGGCGGTGTCCTGCGAGAAGAAGCCCATGCTCGTGCCGATCGAGGTGATGGCGACGACGAGTGGCAGGGCGGTCGTGCAGTACAGCGCGACGGTCCAGCGGTTGTGCGCGGAGAGCTCGCAGCGCTTGTCCGTTGTCAGCATGATGAAGACCGGGATGCCGCGCACCATCATCAGCGCGAGGATGAAGACGACGAGCAGCACCGGGTTGTCGCCGATGGCCAGGATGTTGACCTTCGCCCCGCTCACGATAAAGAACAGCGGGATGAAAAAGCCGTATGCCGCGCCGTTGAGCTTGGTCTCGAGCTCTTCGTCGCCCTCGGGGATGATGGCGCCCATGACAAAGCCTGCGGCGAACGCGCCCAAGACGATGTCGAGGTGAAAGATCTCGGAAATGGCGAGCAGCAGAACGAGGATCAGCATCGTGAAGCGCACCATCGTCTGGTACGTCGTGTTGGAGCGCGTCTTCACGAAGTGCGCGATCTTGCTGCCGGCGGCTCTTGCCTTCTTGGGGATGAACGCCATGACGACGGCGATGAGGGCGAACACGCCCAGGATGAGCAGCGTCTGCCAGCTCGACCGCGTCGAGAGCAGAAGCGCGATGGCGACGATCGGCGCGAGCTCGCCCCAGGTCCCGTAGGCCATGATCGAGTTGCCGACGGGGGTCCCCGTCAGCCCGCGTTCCTTCATGATGGGCACGAGCGTGCCGAACGCGGTGGTGGTCATGGCGATGGCGACGGCGATGCCATCGAGCTGGGTCGGGTTGAACCACGGCAACAGGAACACCACGACAAAGCCGAGCGCGAGCGAGATGCCCCAGGCGCCGATGGCGCGCTTGCCCTCGTGGCCGACCAGGTTTTGCGGGTTGATCTCCATGCCGGCGAGCAGGAACAGGTACGCGAGTCCGAGCTCGGAGAGGAAGTTGACGACGTCGGTCGTCTGGATCACGCCGAGCAGGTTGGGGCCCAGTACGGCGCCCGCGATGAGCAGGAACACCGATTCGGGGATGAGCTTGTTGGGAATGAGGCTCGCGATGATGGGGCAAAGCGCCGCGACGACGACGATGACGGCAAGCGAGATGAAATCAACGACCATGGAGTGCGCTTCTTTCGGTTTCTTGTTGTAGGTGCATGCGCGCGGGCTGCGGGCGTGCCGTGCCTAGCCGGTGGTGGCGGCGAGGTAGGCGGCGGGGCCCTGCGTGTAGACGTTGCCGCCCGTGCAGTCGATGGCGACGGTGAGCGGCATGTCGACGACCTCGAGCTTGCGGATGGCCTCGGTCCCCAGGTCCTCGTAGGCGATGACCTGCGCGGATGTGATCGACTTTGCGATGTAGGCGGCGGCCCCGCCCACGGCGGCAAAGTACACGCAGCGGTTGCGGACGATGGCGTCGATGACGTCTTGGCTGCGCGCCCCCTTGCCGATCATCGCGCGAACGCCCAGGTCGAGCAGGCGCGGGGCGTACGGGTCCATGCGGTAGCTGGACGTCGGGCCGCACGGCCCGATGACCTGGCCGGGCTTTGCGGGCGCGGGGCCCGCGTAGTAGACGATGGAGTTCTCGACGGGAAACGGCAGCTCCTCTCCGGCGTCGAGCAGGTCGATCAGGCGCTTGTGCGCGGCATCGCGCGCCACGTAGACGGTGCCGGTGAACAGCACCTGGTCTCCGGCGTGCAGCGACTGCGCGGTATCCGCGTCGATTGTCCCCGTGAGCTTGCGGACTTCGGACATTACAGCACCACCTCTTCGTGTCGGGCGACGTGGCAGTTGATGTTGACGGCGACGGGCAGGCACGCGATGTGCGTGGGCATCTGCTCGATGTGCACGGCGAGCGCGGT
>JBJEHP010000027.1:0-4084 GCA_051876145.1 Coriobacteriales bacterium
CGGTTTCGGCGGCACGTCCGTCGGGATCGCGCCTTTTGCTTCTATAGGTGCGTGCCTTGAATATCGAATCTACCGTCTTGTACTCCACCTGGGGCTGGCTCGGCGTCATCGTCGGGGCGGCTCTCCTCATCGGAGCCGCCGCCGTCCTCACCCACGTGCTCGTCAGGTTCGTGAGCAAGATCATCCTCGCCGCAAGCGACGGACGCGTCGCCGGCTCCATCCTCAACAACATCCTGCGCGTCACCATCTGGGTTATCGCGATCGCCCTCGTGCTCAGGCTGTGCCTGGGCATCGACCCGACTCCGCTGTGGGGCGCTCTGGGCGTCGGAGGTATCGCGTTGTCCCTGGGCGCGCAATCGACGATCAGCAATCTCATCGGCGGCCTGTTGATCACGCTCTCCAAGGACACGACCGTGGGCGACTGGGTTGTCGTCGGCGGCATCGAGGGGGAAGTGAAGGACATCACCTGGCGCAAGATGCTCGTCCAAGACGAGCTGGGAAACCTCCATAACATCCCGAACTCCACGCTCACCACCTCCACGGTGACCGTTCTCACGAAGTACTTCTCCGTTGCGTTGCCGCTCGTGCTCGACAGCCACTGTGACATCGCCGCGATAGATGCGGAGCTGCCAGGCGTCGTCTCCAAGGCGCTCGTCGCAAAGGGCATGCAGTATGAGGGCAAACCGCCCGTGTTCACGGTCAACGGCACCGAGCCCTTTGGCATTTCGTGCACGCTGCGCTGCTATGCCAAGCGCTCGTTCGGGACAGGCCAGGTGACCAAGACCGCCATGGAGGCGAGCATCGGCTACCTCACGGAGCACAACGCCCTTGCATCGAAGGACTAGCCGTTTTTCGCGTGCGCAACTTGCCGAGTTTGGCATGTCACGTGGGGCACTGTCCGTGTAGAATGGGGCGTACTTGTATCTTCATACGAAAGGACTTTTCCAACCGTGCGCAAACTGGTAGAAGACCTCGTCACCTCCGCCTTGAGCCAAGCCGTCCAAAGCGGAGAGCTCGCCCTGTCCGAACTGCCCGCCCCGAGCGTCGAGCGTCCGCGCGACCTCGAGCACGGCGACTGGGCAACCTCCGTCGCCTTGAAGCTCGCCAAACAGGCGCACATGAACCCCCGACAGATCGCCGAGATCATCGCCAGCCACATGGAAAGCCCCGCAGTCGAGCGCATCGAGGTCGCCGGCCCCGGCTTCATCAACGTCAAGCTCGCCGATTCCGCCCTGCAAGACGTGTTCAAGGAGGTCCGCGCCCAGGACGCTGCGTACGGCAGGACGCATGCGGGCGATGGCGTGAAGGTTGACCTCGAGTTCATCTCCGCGAACCCGACGGGACCGATGCACCTCGGACACGGCCGCTGGGCAGCGCTTGGCGACGCGATGGCCAACGTGCTCTCGTTTGCCGGCTATGATGTCACGCGCGAGTTCTACATCAACGATGCCGGCAACCAGATGAACATCTTCGCCGACTCCGTCTCGCACCGCTACCTGCAAATCGCGCGCCTCGTCGCCGCCGGCAGCAACCTTGCCCAGGCACACGACGAGATAGTCGCGAACATGGACAGCTACAGTGCCGAGCTGCCGGAAAACTGCTATGCAGGCGCATACATCGTCGATATCGCGGCCCGCATCTTCGATTCCGAAGGGGATGCCTGGGTCGAGGCCGACGAGGCCGCGCGCGACGCGCACTTCAAGGAGGTCGCCTACACCGCGGTGCTCGACCACGTGAAGGCGCTGCTCCACAGCTTCGGCCTCGACTTCGACGTCTGGTATTCAGAGCGCACCACGTACGCTAAGGATGCCGACGGCAGCTCCCGTCTCTCGCGTGCGCTCGACGCTCTGCGCGAGGGCGGCTACCTGTACGAGAAGGAAGGTGCCGTCTGGTTCAGGACGACCGATTTCGGCGATGACAAGGACCGCGTCCTCGTCAAGAAAGACGGGTCCTACACCTACTTCGCGCCCGATATCGCCTACCATAAGAACAAGCTCGACCGCGGCTTCGACCGCTGCATCGACATCCTCGGCGCCGACCACCATGGCTATATCAAGCGCATTCAGTCTGTCGGCCACGTGTTCGGCCACCCGGGCCAGCCCGAGGTCGTCATCGGCCAGATGGTCAACCTGTTCAGGGACGGCGTGGCGGTCCGCATGTCCAAGCGCACCGGCGAGATGGTCACGTTCGAGGAGCTCATCGACGAGGTCGGCGTCGACGCGACGCGCTACCTGATGCTCTCGCGCTCCACCGATCAGACCATCGACTTCGACATCGCCCAGGCGAAAAAGCAGGACTCCTCCAATCCGGTCTACTACGTGCAGTACGCGCATGCGCGCATCTGCTCGCTGCTGCGCAAGGCCGCCGCGGCGCGCGGTATCTCCGAAGAGCAGGGTCCCGATGCGCTCGCCGAGGCGCTCATCGCACGCGATGCCGATCTCTCGGCGCTCGTCGACGACGCGGAGCTCGCGCTGGCGCGAAAGATCGACGAGTTCCCGGAGCTTGCGGCAGGTTGCGCGCGCGACCTCGCCCCGTTCCGCATCACGCATTACGCGCAGGACCTCGCGAGCGCGTTCCACCAGTTCTACACCCAGTGCCACGTGCTCACCGACGACGAGGAACTTACGACCGCGCGCCTGTTCGCCGCAGATGCGACGCGCCGCGTGCTCAGAAACGCGCTCGGCCTGCTCGGCGTGAGCGCACCGGAGAAAATGTAGTCTCGAGGGTTAGGAAAGTCACATGTCCATCGCACCCAAACGCCCGCATCTGGAGCCAGATTACCTGACCGCGGACAAACTGCTCAAAGTCGCCCCCACGACGATGGAGGTCAAGGGCAACAAGGTCACGATCGGCGGGGTCGACCTGCTCGACATCGCACGCGAGTACGGCACGGCCCTGTTCGTGTACGACGAGAACCACATCCGCCGCCAGCTGCGCTCCTACGTGAACGAGTTCAAGGTCTGCTATCCGCAGAGCACCATTATCTACGCGGCGAAGGCGTTCTGCTCGGTTGCCACCGACAAGATCGTCGCCGAAGAGGGCGTCGGCATCGACGTCGCGAGCGGCGGCGAGCTGGCGTTCGCGAAGGCCGCCGGCTTCCCGATGGACCGCGTCTTCGCGCAGGGCAACAACAAGACCGAGCGCGAGATTCACGAGTGCATCGAGGCGGGCGTCGCGTGCTTCGTCGTCGACACCCACGAGGAGCTCGACCGCATCTCCAAGGAGGCAGTTGCCCACAGCATCGAGCAGCGGGTCATCCTGCGCATCTGCCCGGGCATCGAGGCCGACACGCACGCCTACATCCAGACGGCCAACGAGGATTCCAAATTCGGCTTCAACATCCGCAACGGCGCGGCCGAGGCTGCTACCAAGTACGCGCTGAGCCTTCCCGGCATCGAGCTCTCGGGCTACCATTGCCATATCGGCTCGCAGATCTTCGAGCTCCAGTCCTACGTCGAGGCCACCAACACCATGTTCTCGTTCATGAACGACATGAAAAACGAGCTTGGATTCGTCGCACGCGACTACGATATGGGCTGCGGTCTGGGCATCCCGTACACCGTCTACGACGTTCCCGCCACCATCGCGCAGTTCGCCCGCGCGGTCACGTCCGCCATCCACAAGAACTGCGATAAGTACGATTACCCGTATCCCCACATCTACACCGAGCCCGGACGCTCCATCGTGGCTAACGCCGGCGTCACGCTCTACACCGTCGGCTCCGTCAAGGAGGTCCCGGGCATCTGCACGTACGTCGCCGTCGACGGCGGCATGACCGACAACATCCGCACGGCGCTCTACGGGTCACAGTACGAGGCTTTCGTCGTCAACAACGCGGACAAGCCGCGCGACATGATCTGCGACGTCGTCGGCAAGCACTGCGAGTCCGGTGACGTCATCGTCAAGAACTCGCCGCTGCAGCACTGCAAGGCGGGCGACATCATCTGCGTGCTCGGCACCGGCGCCTACTGCAACGAGATGGCAAGCAACTACAACAAGCAGGTCCGCCCCGGCGCCGTGCTGGTAAAAGATGGCGAGGTCCGCGAGATCATCAGGCGCGAGACCTACGACGACCTGCTCGCAC
>JBJEHP010000028.1:0-4023 GCA_051876145.1 Coriobacteriales bacterium
CAGGGCTTCAGCCGCCTGTTCGAGGGCACGGCAGACGAGGCGGCCAAGGCCGACGCATCGCAGATCGTCGACTACGTGGCCGATTCCGACGGGCTGTACACGTTCACGTTCCCCGTCGAGGCGCTCGACACCGAGACGCAGGTCGCGCTGTACGGCCAGCGCAGGGACACCTGGTACGACCACAAGCTCACGTTCAAGTCCGAAGGCGCGAAGCCCGCGGACGAGGCGTCTGCATCTACCCCGGCCGACGGCAGCTACCAGGTTGCTGTGACGCTTTCCGGCGGTTCGGGCCGCGCGACGGTCGACTCTCCTGCCACGCTCGACGTGAACGGCGGCAAGATGACGGCGACCATCGTATGGTCGAGCCCCAACTACGACAAGATGGTCGTGGATGGCACCGAGTACAAGCCCACGAACACGTCGGGCAATTCTACCTTCGATATCCCCGTCTCCGCGCTCGACACCGACCTGGCGGTCAGCGCCGAGACCACGGCCATGAGCCAGCCCCATATGGTCGACTACACGCTCAACTTCGATTCCAAGAGCCTGGCGGCCAGGTAATGGCGGCAACCTCTTACAGGGGGAGCGAGGCATCTGGGGCAAGTCCTGTGGGCTTGCCCCTTCGTTTCGCGCGTAAAGCGCGCGCAGTCTGCGCTGCGGCGGCCGTTGCCGCAATCGTCGCGGCGCTTGCCTGCGCGTTTTCCCTCGCTGGCTGCGCATCGCAGGACGGCGCGCAGCAATCCAGCTTCCACAACACCGATATCGGGACGGGCTGGAAGGTCACGGGCAGCCTCGACCTGCAGTACGCGACGCAGTTCACCGTCGACTACTTCGACGGCGGCTACAAGCTCGTGTGCCTGGGCGACAACACCCGCTACCTCGTCATCCCCGAGGGAGGCGACGTGCCCGCAAACCTCAGCTCCGACGTGGTGCCGCTCAAGCAGCCGATCGGCAACATCTACCTTGCGGCATCCGACTCGATGTGCCTGTTCGATGCGCTCGACGCGCTCGACACCATCCGCGTCTCGGGCATAAAGCGCGACGATTGGCATATCCAGTCGGCGCGCGACGCCATGGATTCCGGGCGCATCGCCTACGGCGGCAAGTACAACACGCCCGACTACGATTTGCTGCTGCGCGAGAACGTCAGCCTCGCCATCGAGTCCACGATGATCAACCACGTTCCCGACGTGCGCGAGAAGCTCGTTGACCTGGGCATTCCCGTCTTGAGCGAGCGCTCGAGCTACGAGGAGTCCCCGCTCGGCCGCACCGAGTGGGTCAAGCTCTACGGTGCGCTCCTCGGAAAGGAGCAGCAGGCAGATCAGCTCTTCGCAGAGCAGGAGGCGCAGGTCAAGGCCATCGACAACACGCAGACGGGCAAGTCCGTCGCCTTCTTCTACATCAACTCCAACGGAGCGGCCGTCGTGCGCAAGCCAGGCGACTACGTCTCGCAGATGATCGGGCTTGCGGGCGGCAGCTATGTGTTCGAAAGCCTTGCGGACGACAGCACGTCGCGCTCGACTGTGACCATGGAGATGGAGAAGTTCTACACCGAGGCAAAAGACGCCGACGTCATCATCTACAACGCGACCATCGACGGCGGCGTGAGCTCCGTCGACGAGCTCGTAGCCAAGAACAGCCTGCTCGCCAACTTCAAGGCGGTGCGCGAGGGCAACGTCTGGACCACTGACCAGGACATGTACCAGCAAATGATGAACACGGGCACCATCATCTCCGATCTGCACCGCGTGCTGACCGAGCCCGATGCAGCACAGCTCATCTATCTGAAGAGGCTGGGGTAGGCGCATGGCTGCTCCTGTGGAAACGCAACGCACTCGCAGGCGCCGCGTCGTCGCGGTGTACGTCTCGCTTGCCGTCGCGCTCGTCGTGTTCCTCGTGCTCAACGCCTGCATCGGCAGCACGATGCTCGCGCCGGCAGACCTTGCCGGAGCGCTGTTCGGCGGCGCCACCGGCAACCCGACCGCCGCGCAGATCGTCTGGGACATCCGCTTGCCGCGCCTGATCGCGGCAGTGCTGCTCGGCGGCGCGCTCGCGCTGGCGGGCTTTCTGCTGCAGACCTTCTTCAACAACCCGATCGCGGGCCCCTACATCCTCGGCATCTCGTCGGGCGCCAAGTTCGTCGTCGCGCTCGTCATGATCTTCGTCGTGGGGTCGTCGGCGCAGATGACCTCGTGGATGCTCGTGCTTTCGGCATTCGTGGGCTCGACGATCGCCATGGTGTTCGTGCTGCTCGTTTCGCGCCGCATCAACTCGATGGCCATGCTCATCGTCGCGGGCGTCATGATCGGCTACATCGCCTCGGCGGGCACGGACTTCCTCGTCACGTTTGCCTCCGACCAAAACATCGTGAACCTGCGCAACTGGTCGCTCGGCAGCTTCTCGGGCATGAACTGGGCGAACGTTGCGGGCATGACTCCGGTCGTCATCGTCGCCTCGGTGGCGACGTTCCTGCTGTCCAAGCCCATCGGCGCGTTCCAGCTGGGAGAGAACTACGCGCAGTCCATGGGCGTGAACATCCGCGCATTCCGCATCGTGCTTGTCGTGCTCTCGAGCCTGCTCGCGGCGGTCGTCACGGCGTTTGCCGGGCCGATCAGCTTTGTGGGCATCGCGGTGCCGCACCTCGTGAAGCGCTTCCTCGGCACCTCCAAGCCGCTCATCGTGATCCCCGCGGCGTTTTTGGGCGGCGGCATCTTCTGCCTGTTCTGCGACCTCATCGCACGCTGCGCCTTCGCGCCGACCGAGGTTTCGATCAGCGCCGTCACGGCAATCTTTGGCGCGCCGGTGGTCATCGCCATCCTGCTCAAGCGCAAGAGGGGGCGGTAGCGCATGGAGGCACGCGGACTTTCCTGCGCGGGGCTTTCCGTCGGCTACGACGGCTCGGAGCTCATCGCGCAGATCGAGCTCGAGGTGAAGCCAGGATGCATCGTTACGCTCATCGGCCCCAACGGCGCGGGTAAATCGACGATCCTGAAGACGCTCGCGGGGTATCTCGAGCCGATTTCGGGCGCCGCGTACGTGTCGGGAAAGCCCCTGGGGGAGCTTTCGAGCCACGAGCGCGCTCTCGAGATGTCGGTGATGCTCACCGAGCGCCTGAGCACCGAGCTCCTGACCTGCGCAGACATCGTCGAGGCGGGACGCTACCCCCATACGGGGCGCCTGGGCGTGCTCGACGACGCGGACCGGGCGGTCGTGGACGAGGCGATGCGCCTCGTGGCGGTTCAGGACCTCGCAGACCACGACTTCATGCACGTGAGCGACGGACAGCGCCAGCGCGTGCTGCTCGCGCGCGCCATCTGCCAGGAGCCCTCCGTGCTCGTCTTGGACGAGCCGACGTCCTACCTGGACATCAAGTACCAGATCGACCTGCTGCAGATCCTGCGCAAGCTCGCGCGGGAAAAGCAGGTTGCCATCGTGATGTCGCTTCACGAGCTGCAGCTTGCGCGCATCGTGTCCGACGAGGTCGTCTGCATCAAGGGGCCGCGCGTGTTCGCGAGCGGCACGCCCGACGAGATATTCGTCCCCGAGGTCATCGACGAGCTCTACGACTTGCCCGCGGGGTGCTACGACCCGGCGACGGGCGCGGTCGCCATACCCGAGACGCGGGGGAGATAAGCTGCCGTGCACAAGCTCGATCGCTACATAAACGTGGGCACCAAGCAGATGCGCTGCGGGTACACGACGGGCACCTGCGCGGCGGGCGCTTCGCGCGCGGCTGCCGAGGCGCTGCTTGCGGGCGCGTTTCCCGCGAGCGTGGTCGTCGAGACCCCTGCCGGCATCGACGTCGAGCTCGACGTCGAGCAACCCGAGAAAGACGGAAGCTGGGCATGCTGCGCGGTGCGCAAAGACGGCGGCGACGATCCCGACGTCACGGACGGCGCGCTCGTCTTCTCCAGGGTCAGCTTGTCCGAGCAGCCCGGCGTGCGCATCGACGGCGGTGTGGGCGTGGGCCGCGTCACGCGCCCGGGGCTGGACCAGCCCATCGGGGCGGCGGCCATCAACTCG
>JBJEHP010000029.1:0-3979 GCA_051876145.1 Coriobacteriales bacterium
ATCCCGGTACATCATTTTCGTCCCCTTCTTGATGATGGCGCACAGAAACGGCGTCGGAAGCGACGCTCATTGCCCCGCTCAGAACAGCGAGGATTCACCGCCAAGTTATTCACTATTGTAATGGGCGGCGTGCTCTTCGCAACGTCTTCGAGGGGAACGGATAAGATGCCAGGGGGGTATGGCGTGTCGTCAAAGACTCCCCATACCCCCTTCTGCATTTCACTACTCGAATGAGCGCGATGCGCTATTTATTGCTCGAATGCGACGCGACGATCTTGTCCATGAAGTCGTCCACAATCTGATTCGCATGATCTGTCTTCATCTGCCAGTCCCCATGGCCTGCCCCCACGAACGAGTAGCGTTCGGCGTCGATTCCGAGATTCTTGCAGCGGTTGTACAGCTCCATCGTCGCAATCGGGGAGACGACGATGTCGTCCGTGCCGTGGAACATGAGGAACGGCGGGTCGTTCTTGTCGAGATAGGTGAAGGGGCTGAAAATCGCCGTCTTGTCGGTATCGCTGAATACCGAGCCACCGGGGTTCGCGCCAAACGCCGTGCCATTGACCCAAAGAGCCTCGGTGTTGGATTCCGAATCGTGGACGTCGTAGTTGGGAAGCCCGGCGCCGATGATGGTCAGGTCCGACACGCCGTAGTAGTCGACCACGCCCTGCACCGAGGAGCTCTGGTCGAGGTTGTCGCCGACGTCGAATTTGACATCGTCCGAATACTGCGTGGTGTTGCCGAGGACGCCCAGCATGACACCCACGTATCCGCCGGCAGAGCTCCCCGTCGCGATAATGCAATCAGGATCGAGGTTGTACTCTTTCGCATGTGCACGCAGCCAACGGACGCCCGCCTTGGCATCCTGCAGAGGCTCGGGCATCTTCGATGCGGTCACCACGCGTATCTCTGCCACCGCAACGGCATAACCGCGCTCTGCGAACCTCAGGTACTGGAGCACATCGGGATTGGACTTGTTGAACCCTCCGCATGCGCCGCAGTACAGGACGGGGCGCGGCGCGGTGTCTTTGCCCTGGGACGGGATGAGCAGGTTCATCTTCAACGTGGAGTACGCGTATTTCTTCGCGACTACCTTGTAGGAGATGTTCCTGACCTGGTTGACAGTCCAGCTTTCCGAATCCGCCGTCACCGTCTGCGCACCCGCGTTGGCCTCGTCCAACGTGGGAAGATCTGCCGCCTCGTACGCACGCGTGCCCTTGCTGTAGTCAACGGTCGGCGCCTTGGACGTGGCAGCGGTGTGCGCGTATTTGTCCATGAAGGCAAGCGCGGCGTTCACGATGTCCGGATAGCCGAACTCATCTGCGCCATGGCCTGCCCCGTCGATGACGATGCGCTGCGTCGCGACGCCCGCATCGTCGAGGCGTTTCTGCAGCATCTTGGTCGACACGGGTGATACGAGGGTATCGGTGGTGCCGTGGAAGAAGATGAACGGCGGCGTGTCGCGTCCGATGTAGCTGAGCGGGCTTGCCGCAGATACCTTTTGCTCCATGCTCGAATCGAACACGCCGACGCCCTTTTGGGCGGCGGCGGCGCCGTTGAGCAGGATCGCCTCGGTCGTAGCAGCGGAGTGATGCCCCTGCTGAAGGTCGTCTGCCAGGCCCGATCCGATAAGCGTCAAATCGGAGACGCCGTAGTAATCCAAGACCGCGTTGACAGCGGAGGATTGGTCGAGGTCGGCCCCGACGTCAAGCGGAACGTCCTTCACCGCACCGGATTTATCCGGCCAGGGAATGGTCTTCAGATTGCTCGTGACGCCGACCATCGAAGCGTAGTACCCGCCAGCAGAGTTCCCGGCAGCGGCCACGTACTTTGGATTGAACTTGAAGGTGTCGGCGCGGGCTTTCAGGAATCGAATCGCGGCCTTCACATCCTGCAGGGGCGCCGGGAAATTGGTGGTGGTCCCCGTGCGATACTGAACCGAAGCCACGACATAGCCCGCCTTCGCAAACGGCAGGCGAAGATCGAGATGGCCAGTAGGATCGCAGGAGGTGAATCCGCCGCCATTGAACCAGACGAGAAGCGGCGTCTCCTCCTTGTTCGCAGTCGACGGCGTCAAGAGCTCGATCATCAAATCGACTGGCTTTCCATAATCAGTGGTATGCAGGTACGGAACCATATCCTGAATAATCGTGGGCTGCTTTTGCTTCTCGGATGCATCCGTCGTGATCTGGTTGTACCCGATGGCTTCCTCTAGCGTGGCAAGCCCGTATGTATCTTGGCCGGTGCACGCCTGCGTCACGTCGACGACGCCATTCGTCGCCATGCCCTTCGACGCTGCAGTTCCGCCAGCGCCCGTATCGCAGCCGCTCACCCCGAACAGTGCTGCCGCAGATGCGAGCGCGGCGCCGCTGCCCAGCAAGAACCCGCGACGAGTTATTCCCTTGCCCATGGATGACTCCCCTCTCCTGGTTTCCCCATTGGCGAAAACGCGATGCGAGGCAACGCTCCTTGTCCGTATGCCCCTTACACGGCAGACGCGTTTTCGCACGAAGCTCGGCATGAGGCCGAAACTGAGGAGAAGGTAGTGCAAGGCTCCGCATAAGGGCATCCCATAAAAATGGGGGAATCTGCGTTCGCCAAGGTCAAGAGCCTGCGATTATTTCAGTTGCTTTTTCGAGGATTCGACGGCATCGATGAGCTCGTCCTTCTTGTGAATCCCCATCTTGCGATAGATGTTTTTGCAATACGTCTGCACGGTCCCCACAGACAACGACAGTTCCTCTGCAACGCGCTTGGCGGTGAAGCCTTTGGCGACGAGAGATGCCGTCTCGAGCTCCCGCTCGGTCAGCCCGAACGTCTCTGCGATAGCTGCAACTGCCATCTCGTGAATGGCGTCCTCGTCTGCAGCCAAGTCTGTTTGCCTCTCGGCGCGATCGGCACGCGTCGCATCCGCAGAAACCGCAGACAGCGCCAGCGAAGCGCTCTCATTGCCATCCGCGCTCCGAGAAACGCCAGCTCCTGTCAGCGCCACAAAGATCGCCACCATCCCGATCAAGACGATGAGCTCGCCGAAAAGCCCGACCGCCAGTTGATACTGGGTGGGAATGCTGCCATCGCACGACAATGCGGCCGGCACGAGCGAGTACGTGACCCCAGATGCCAATCCGAACACGAGGCAGAACAGGCTCGCACGCGTTACCGTTCGCCCGAGCCGCTTGAGCTGGACAGTCGCCACCAATCCAAGCAGATACGCCGTGAGCGTCGAGGAAAGCCCGGTTGTAACGGGAATCGAGTACGTCCCGAACCCAAACGTGTACGCCACGCAGAGGGCGGTGAAAAACGCCAGGCTCGCTATGCCCAGGGCCAAAGCGCAGCGAGCCTTTTCGCCCCAGCGGGCTATGACGAGCATGATGAGCGTCCCCACCACGAGCGACACGAGATAGACCGGGACGACCTTTGCCGTCGGGTCGTACGTCATGGCTCCCGAGCTGTATATGCTGCGCAAGAAGGCAGAGCTCACTATCACCGTGACGATGAGGAGGAGCGCGACAAGCCCAGCTTTGTACGACCAGTCTTTGCCCTCCGCTGCCCTTTCAGAAAGAAATCGGCCCGCAAGCGGCACGCCCTCGAAAGAACGCAGCCCCTGGGATTCGAGACATTGCCAGATCGACATGCACGAGAATGCGGGATAGCTCGCGCTTATGACCGCTGCGGCCATGCGGGGAAGCAAATCGACGAAGCCGAACAGATGGCTGAGCACGAATGCCAACAGGCACGCAAACGTCGCCTCGCCAACGTCGAGTTTGCCCAGCACATCCATCCAGCCCCAGGTCAATGCGACGAATCCGAGGCATATACCCAAGACGGCAGCTATTGCCAGGACAGGAACGGACACTCCCACAACCTGCATCCCGACGATTACGGTAATTCCGATGACATTCGCGATGGTGCAGGCACACAGCAGGCTTGCCGGAATCGCGACGATGCGTCTTCTCGTGCTGACGTACATGAACACAAC
>JBJEHP010000030.1:0-3951 GCA_051876145.1 Coriobacteriales bacterium
AAGGAGGCTAGCATCCTTGCCGCAATCTACGAGAAGGCTTTGGACGGTGTGCCAAAAGTCAGCCGCTCTGTCGATGAGTTCGCGGACGACTACACCAGCAGATTTGACGAGCCAAAGAGTGCGGCGAAAGAGCTAGTTAGGTATCAAATCTTCAAATGCGGGACATCGGGCTTCATTACGGGGCTGGGAGGGCTGATCACACTGCCCGTTGCAATTCCCGCCAACATTGGCAGCGTTCTCTATGTGCAGATGCGTATGGTTGCCGCAATCGCAAAAATCGGCGGGTATGACGTCCGCTCCGACCAGGTCCAAACGCTCGTCTATATATGTCTCACGGGAACCACCATTACCGACGCGGTCAAGCATGCGGGCATCCAGGTCGGCGAGAAGACGCTCACGGCCGCTCTGAAAAAGCTCCCCGCCACCGCACTCACCAAGATCAACCAACGTATCGGCTTTCGCTTGGTAACCAAGTTCGGGGAGAAAGGCGTCATCAACCTCGGAAAGCTCATCCCTGTTGCAGGAGGCGTTATCGGCGGGACTATGGACGTTGTCTCTACCGCTGTCATTGCGAAGAACGCCATCAACCTTTTCATCGAGGGTGCGGAGCCAAAGGGCAGCGATCTCACAGAGGAAGAAATCGTCGAAGTAGCCTCGATTATTGAAGACTCGCAAGAAGATATTTGCTCCGAGAAGAATTAGCCCAGCAAAATGCTGTCCGTCATCGCGTAGCGCAGTGCACCGATCGAACGGTTATTACCGCTGGAGATGTCATCCTCCTGTCCGCCATCTTTGGAGTAGCGAATGCGGCTATCTTCCCATGACAAAGATTTCCCGGTCGAAGGTGCCAACCTGGGAAATAGACGCCCCGGAAAGGCTCTCGCAGACGTCCACCAGGTGCTTCGCCATCTCGAGCGTCTCCGGCTCCGCCTCGTCTATCCTCGTGAGCCTGGCAAGCTCGCGGGCGACGTCCTCGAGCTGCTCGCGCAGGGCTTTCCGGACGCGAGAGTTCGGCTTCACGACGACCTCACGGTCGAGCAGCTTTGAGATGATGTAGTCCTGCTCGCTCAGGCCGGACACGGCGACAAGGCCGTCGAGCTGCTTCGCCTCCTGCTCCGACATGCGGAACGAGACTATCTTCGACCTCAGTCGCCCGCGCCGGTCGAGGTTCTTGGCGCTCACCGTGCGACCCTCCCGGCCTTCTCGAGCCGGTCGGCCATGTCGTTTTGCGCACTGGGGAACAGGTGGGCGTAGCGAAACGTGATGTCGGCGCTCTCGTGCCCCATACGGTCCGCGATCGCCACCGCCGAGAAGCCCATGTCGATGAGCAGCGAGACGTGGCTGTGGCGCAGATCATGTACCCTGATGCGCTCCAATCCCGCAACATCGCTTCCTCTGCGCATCTCGTGCGCGAGGAAATACTTCGTCACGGGGAAGACCCTCTCGTCGTCCCCAATTTCCAGCTCCCCGAGGTAGTCGCTCATCTCCTCTACAAGAAACTTCGGCATGAGGATCGACCGCTTGGACTTCGGGGTCTTCGGGTCGGTCACCACGTCCTCTCCCTTGATGCGCTGGTACGACTTCGTGATGTTCAGCCTGGCATTCCGCAAGTCGAAGTCGGCCGGGGTGAGCGCCAGGAGCTCGCCCTCCCTGATGCCGCACCAGTACAGAAGCTCGAACGCGTAGAACGCCTGCGGCTTGTCGGCGATGGCGTCGGCGAACCTGAGGTACTGGTCCTTCGTCCAGAACCTCATCTCGGGACCCTTCTTGGACCCCATATGCGCGGTGGACGCACAGGGGTTCTTGGCAAGCCCGTAAAACCTCACGGCGTGATTGAAGATTGCCGAGAGCTGGTTGTTCACTGTTCTCAGGTACGTCGCGGAGAAGCCTTTGCCGTTCCTCTGCCTGCACTCCATCAGGCTGTTCTGCCAGCGGACGACGTCGATGGGCTTGATCTCGTCCATGCGCATCTCGCCGAACCAGGGCATTATCTTGCTCTTGACGATGCTCTCCTTGGTAAGCCAGGTGTTCAGGCGTATCCGCGGCATCATGTCCGCCTTGTACGTCTCGAAGAACTTTTTGAAGGTCACGTCCACCGCGCCGGAGTTCTCTTTGGCGACTCTTTCGCACCATTGCTCGGCTTCCGCTTCGGTCTCGAAGCCCCTCTTCGTCTTGCGGCGTTTGCCTCCGCCATAATTGCGGTAGTAAGCGCGCGCAGTCCAGGTTCCGTTCTCTTCCTTCGTCACCGTCATCGTCCATCGCCCCTTAGCAATTGAAAACGGCACGAATACGTGCTGTCAATTGCAGCACGTCGACGTGCTATATAATCTTCCTGGTTACAAGCAGAAGGAGGGGCGATGTCCACAGGCTCGCGCATCAAGCGCTACCGCAAGGCCGCCGGGCTGACGCAGAAGCAACTTGGCGAGGCGATCGGCCTCGGCGAATCAGCCGTGAGGAACTACGAGAGGGACATCAGAACCCCGAAGAAGGACCAGCTCGACGCCATGGCTGAGGCGATGGACATCGCGCCGGAGGCCCTCTACGACATTGACGCCAACAACGCCAGGGAGGCGCTCGAGGTCCTGTTCAGACTCGAAGGGACGCTCGGCCTGAAACCCGTCGAGACGAAGGACGGAATCGCCGTCGCCGTGAGCCCGGACGCCCCGGGCGCCCAGAAGTCCGCCGCGGCCCTGAAGGCCTGGAAGAGGATGAGGGACGACCTGGAGGCCGGCGACGTCTCGGAAGACGACTACGAGCGCTGGAAGGCGTCGTTCAAGGTGTAACCATCATTCTCAAAAGCGGGGCGCAGTCCGCACGGATCGCGCCCCGCTTTTTGGTCGCCGAAATTACTCCCCGACCTCGAACCGCCAAGCCAGCGTCTCGAAAACGCGTTTTCGAGGGTATTGGGGCGGATTCCAAGAATAATTTCGCTCGGAAAACCACACGCGTTGCAGTCGGCGGAACACCCTGAAACGAGCACCGCTCCGTAGCCGCCCGTTTGTCAAGACCCGGGACGGACGAAAATTATTCCCCTACTTTACCTGCGGTTTCTTTTTGGGAAGCGTTTTTGGGAGGGGGTGGTACACGAGTGGTACAAAAACCCCTCGAATCGGCCGATTTTAATTATCCATTGCAAAAGTTGCAGCTTCACCCATTGCGAATGTTGGCTTCAAGTCCAATCTCGTATCCTTTCGTTGCTGCAGTGGAACGGGCAAAGAATAAAAGCACAGGTCAACAGGTATAAAAGAACGGCTCCGAGAGCGATTCCCGGAGCCGTTCGGTTTGGGATTATTCACCTAAAGTTGCTGGTGGCTTGTGAGTGTTTACGTACCAGAATGGACTTCACGAACCCCGCGGAGCGCATGAAGAGCATGCACAAAACCGCAGGCAGAAGCCCAGGTCATTCCCACTCGATCGTCGCAGGCGGCTTGGACGTAATATCGTACGCCACGCGGTTGATGCCGTTCACTTCCCCGACGATCCTCGTCGAGATCTTGCCAAGCACCTCGTACGGCAGCTTCGCCCAGTCCGCCGTCATCGCGTCTTGGCTTTCCACCGCGCGCACGATAATCGGGTGCTGGTACGTGCGTTCGTCGCCCATGACGCCGACGCTCTTCACGTCGGGCAGCACGGCAAAGTACTGCCACGCCGAATGCTCGCTGTTGCGCGTGCCCGTCTCTTCAAACAGGCGCTCGTTGTACGCGTCGATCTCCTCGCGCACGATCGCGTCCGCCTCTTTGAGCATCTCGATCTTCTCGGCATCCACCGCGCCGATGATGCGGATCGCAAGGCCCGGGCCCGGGAACGGCTGGCGGTACACGATGTGGTCGGGCAACCCCAGCACGGTGCCCAGCGCGCGGACCTCGTCCTTGAAGAAGTGGTCCAGCGGCTCGATCAGGTCGAAGTGCACGCCTTCGGGGAACGGAATCAGGTTGTGGTGGCTCTTGATCG
>JBJEHP010000031.1:0-3935 GCA_051876145.1 Coriobacteriales bacterium
CTGTCCAGCAAGGCACTCAGGCCAACGGACCTGAGCGCCGCCTCGGCCCGATCGCGCGTGATCTGCTCCTCTCCGAGCGTCAGGTTCTCGAGAAGCGTCGCGTCGAACAGATAGGTGTCTTGCTGGATGACGCCGAAGTACCGGTTGGCATCGTCGCCGAGCGCGCTCGTCTCCACGCCGCCCAGCGTGACAGATCCGTCCGTGGGGGCGAGGTCACCGCGCAGCAAGGCGAGAAGCGTCGACTTGCCGCTGCCGCTCGGGCCGAGCACGGCGAGCTTTTCGGCAGGCTCGAGGTGCAGGTCGATGCCGTGCAGCACCTCGTCTCCACTCCCGTAGCCAAAGCGCACCCCGCGCAGGTCGAGGGCATAGGGCGCCTCGGGCACCGCGTGCCCGTGCTCTGAAGGCAGCGCTGCCTGGCCCGCGCCTTCCTCGTCGAGCGCGTTTAAGTTCTCGACGGCGTCGAGGTGCTCACTTGCCTGCGACGCGGCGCGCACGAGGGGTGTGAAGGCTTCTGCGAGCGGGAAGAAGCCGAGGACGAACGCCGCGATCCAGTCGGCGGGACGGCCCGCGTAGCCGCTTGCCGCGTCGGGCTGCGGCATGGTCCCGAAGTGCACGGCCGCCCACAGGAGCACCGCCGCCGAGACGACGCCAAAGACGAGCCTGGCGGCAAGCTCGTGCCGGCGCAGCGACGCGGAAAGCGCCGCCTGCTCCTGGGCCATCTGCGCGTCTGCCTCCATGAGCCGGCCGACGTAGTCGTCGTGGCGCTGCGCGAAGGTCCAGTCCGCGAGCCCCGCCAGGTCATCGTAGGTGCGCGCGTACAGCTCGCGCGAGAGCTGCTTGACGCGCATCTGGTGCGCGGCGTTGGCGAGCAGGGCCGCAAGCGGCAGCACCAGGCACAGCACGGCGATGGCCACGAACATGAGCGCGCCGAACGCCGGCGAGAGGATCCCGAAGGCGACGCTCGCGAGCGCCCACAGCGCCCAGGCGGTCGCAAGCGGAAACACGGTGCGCAGGTAGAGGTTCTGGATATGGTCGATGTCGTCGGCGAGCAGCCCGAGCGCATCTCCGATGCGGTGCGTCGCGCTCCAGAAGACGCCGCCTTTCTCCACGGAGCCGTAAAGCTTCGCGCGCAGGCTCGACGAGATGCGCAGCACCCAGTCGTGGCTGGTCAGGCGCTCGTAGTACGAGAGGAACGGCTTGCCGATGCCAAAGACCTGCACGAACCCCAGCGGCACGAGCAGACTGAACAGGCCCTGGAGCGGTTGCTCGGCGGCGTCGCTGATGAGGTAGCCCGACACGAACATAAGCCCGACGGCAAACAGGAAGGCGGCGATGCCCAGCCCGAGTGAGGCGAAAAGCGCCTTTTTGTACTGGCCGAGAAACGGCCTGACCCAGCTGTCCTCGCCCCACAGGCGCTTCAAGCGCCCGAGCCCCGACTCACGCTCCCTCATCGCGCACCTCCCCGTGCCTCGGCGGCAAGCCGACTGAACGTGCCGCCTGCCTGGAGCAGTTCCTCGCAGGTTCCCTGCTCGACGATCTTTCCGTCCTCGATGACGAGGACGCGGTTCATGTCGCGCATCCAGTGCAGCCGGTGCGTGGCAAAGAAGACGAGCTTGCCGTCCATGAGTTCGAGCATCGTCTCTTTGAGCGCAAGCTCCGTCTCGATGTCGAGATGCGCCGTGGGCTCGTCGAACACGAGCACGTCGCGCCCCTCGTCCAAAAACGCGCGGGCAAGCGCGATGCGCTGGGTCTGCCCGCCGGAAAGCTGTCGCCCGCCTTCGCCCACGGGCGTGTCGAGCCCTTGGGGAAGTGAGTCGCAAAGCTCGTCGAGCCCCGCGCGCGAGGCGGCGTCTGCGATCGCCTCGGCGCTCGCATCCGGGCAGTAGAACGCGATGTTTTCGGCGATGGTGCCGGCAAAGACGTGCGGCGTCTGCGGGATGTAGGTCACGCGGCGGCGCCAGGCAGGGCACGACAGCGTTGCCGTCGCGCGGCCGTCGACGGCGATCGAGCCGCCCGAGGCCTCCGCAAACCCCGCGAGGAGCTGCGCAAGCGTCGACTTGCCCGCCCCGCTCGCGCCGACGATGCCGATTCTCTGCGGGCCTTGCGTGGCAAAGCTGATCCCCTGTAGCGCCTGGTGCGCCTCGCCTTCCTTCGGCAGGTACGAGAAATCGACTCCGTCGAGCTCGAGTGCCGGGGGAGTGGAGCCCTGCGGCAGCTCGACTTTTTGCTCGTGCGGCTTCGCGTCGATGAGCTCCAGGAGCGCGGCGAGCTGGTTGCGCCCGTCCAGGCTCGCGTGGAAGTCGGTGGAGTAACGGCGCACGACAGCGAAGAACTCGGGCACGATCACGAGGATGGCGAGCGCCGGCATGAGCTCGATGCCGCCTGCCATGAGGCGAAAACCGAGCATGATGGCAATGGCCGCGAGCGCGAACACGCGGAACAGGTCGAGTACGAGACTGCTCAAGGTGGCGGTCTTGAGCGTCTTTACGGCGGCGATGCGGAGCTTCTCGCTCGTCGAGAAGATGGACGCGCCGCGCCGCTTGCTCGCGCCGAACAGCTTGAGGGTCGCAAGCCCCCGCAGCGAATCGGCGAACTGGTTTGCCGAACGGCGGTAGGCGGCGTACTGCCGCGCGGCGTTCTCCTTCGCATAGCTTCCGAGCATCTGCATGTAGAAGATGATGCAGGGGATCATGACGATGGCGATGACGCCGCTGATGGTGTCGAGGGCGAGCAGAACCAGGGCGAGGAGCACGGGAACGAGCATGAGATCGGCTACCTTGGGCACGATGACGCCGAGGTAGGTGCGCACCTGGGCGACGCCTTCGATGAGCGTAGTGAGCGTGGCGCCGCTGCCGTGTGCCTGCACGAAGGCCGGACCGCTCGCGTACAGGGCATCAGCCGCGCGGCGCCGCAGATTGCTCGCCGTCTTGAGGGCGAAGCGGTCCATGACGGCATCGCGGGCAAACGCCGAGAGCTGCTTTGCGCAGTAGCAGGCCAGGAAGAGCGCGATGAGCGCCAGCTGGCCGGAGAGCTCCGCGCCGTGCCACAGGGCGTCGACGGCGATGGCAAGGCCGAGGGCCTCGCCGACGGTGAGGACGGCATCGAGCGCGGCGAACGCGTAGCAGGCGCCCAGCGCGCCTCGCGCGCCGGGCAGGGACGTGACGTTTCGGTCGATCATTGCCAAGTTGACCACCCCGGTCTGTTCCGCATCGGACGGGATCTGATAGTGATAATGAAAATGATTCCTAAAAAGAAGTCCGTCAAGGGAGCATTCTCCACTAAATCAATCTATAATTAAACCCGTATTGCTCATAACCGTGCAATGTTTTAGAGGAGAGGAAAGGAGGGGCGCGTATGGATGCTGTTCTCTTGGCGCGAATCCAGTTCGCGGCAACTGCACTGTACCATTATCTGTTCGTACCGCTCTCCGTCGGCTTCGGCCTGGTCTTGGCCGTTCTGCTGACAAAGGCCTACAAAAGTGGGGACCCGCACGACGAGGCGCTCGCAGATTTCTGGGTGCGCCTGTTCACGGGGACGTTTGCCGTCGGCGTCGCCACGGGCATCACGATGGAGTTCTCGTTCGGCACCAACTGGGCGGACTACTCGAGGTTCGTGGGCGACATCTTCGGCGCGCCGCTTGCCGCCGAGGCGCTGTTCGCGTTCTTCCTGGAGTCGAGCTTCCTCGGCATCTTGCTGTTCGGCAAGAAGAAGGTCGGGCGCAAGGCCTACATGGTGAGCGGCTGGCTCGTCTGGTTTGGCTCGTGCCTGTCGTGCCTGTGGATCATCATCGCAAATTCCTGGATGCAGACGCCCGCGGGCTATACGGTCGAGTCCACCGCCAGCGGCTCGAAAGCGGTGCTCACCGACTTCTTTGCGGCGGCGCTCAACTTCTCGACGCTGCAGCGCTTCTGCCACGTCGTGCTCGCGCTGCTCAT
>JBJEHP010000032.1:0-14668 GCA_051876145.1 Coriobacteriales bacterium
TGCTTTCGACTGCTACTCGTGGTAGTGGCCGCAGCCGCACTCGTGGCCGTCGCCGTGCTCGTGGCCACAGCCGCACTCGTCCTCGTCGTCCATGCCGGCGAGCTCTTCCTGCACGTACTTCATGAACTGCAGGCGCAGGTCCACGCTCTTGCCGTGCGACCAGAGGCCCTCGCGCGCCGCCATGGTCTCGACGGCGTCGGCGTCGGTCTCGAGCGCGTCGAACGAGTAGCTCAGAACCGAGCTCTTCTTCATGAAGTCGTCGACGGAAAGCGGGCTGGAGAACGCCGCGGTGCCGCCGGTCGGGAGCGTGTGGTTGGGGCCGGCGACGTAATCGCCCACGGCCTCGGGCGTCCAGGGGCCGAGGAAGATGGCGCCGGCGTTGCGCACCTTGCCGAGCAGCTCCCACGGGTCGGACATGTTGATCTCGAGGTGCTCGGGCGCGATGACATTCACGGCGTCGAAGGCCTGCGTGAGCGTCTTGCACACGACGATGAGGCCGTGCTCGAGGGACGCCTCGGTGATCTCGCGGCGCGCGGTCTGCTCGAGCAGCTCGTCGAGCGCGTCCTCGATCTCGGGCAGCAGGCCCTCTTCGGTCGTCACGAGGTAGCAGGTCGCCTTGGGGTCGTGCTCCGCCTGCGCCATGAGGTCGATGGCGACGAACTCGGGGATGGCGGTCTCGTCGGCGAGCACGCACACCTCGGACGGGCCGGCGATCATGTCGATGCCGACGTCGCCGTTCACGAGCTTTTTCGCCGCGGCGACGAACGCGTTGCCGGGGCCGGTCACCTTGTTGACGGCCGGGATGGTCTCGGTGCCGTACGCCATGGCGGCGATGGCCTGCGCGCCGCCCACCTTGAAGATGCGGTCGACGCCCGCGGCGTTGGCCGCGACGAGCGTGTAGGGGTTGACCGTGCCGTCCTTGGACGGGGGCGTGCACATGATGATCTCGTCGACGCCCGCGACCGCCGCGGGGATGGCGTTCATGAGGACGGTCGAGGGGTACTGGGCGCGTCCGCCCGGCACGTAGATGCCCACGCGCTGCAGCGGCGTGAAGCGCTGGCCGGTGATGGCGCCGTCGGAGCGGGTGTTGAACCAGGACTGCTGCAGCTGGCGCTTGTGGAACTCGGAGATGTTGTCCGCCGCGTACTCGACCGAGCGCGCGAAGTCCTCGTCGACGGCCTTGAGCGCGTCTTCGATTTCCTCGTCGGTGACCTCGAGCGCGTCGAGCGTGACGTGGTCGAACTTCTCGGAGTACGCGCGCAGCGCCGCGTCGCCCTCCTCGCGCACGGTGGCGACGATATCGGTTGCGGCCTTGAGCGCGTTCGCGTCGAATGCGGAATCGCGCTCGAGCAGGGAGGCGTCGAACACCTGGCCCTCTTCCAAAACGATCTTTCTCATGATGCTCCTATCCAAGATAACCTTGCGTGGTCGGGTTTATATCGGTTGCTTCCATCAGCTCATCGTGACGTCGTTGCCTCGCGTCAGCTCCTCGAGCCTCGAGGCGAGCTCGATGACGCGCGGGTCGGTGCGCACGGCGGCCGGGTTGGCGATGAAGCGCGCCGTGGAGCCGAGCACCTCGCTCACCACCCGCAGGTGGTTCTCACGCAGCGTCGTGCCGGTCGCCGTGATGTCGACGATGCGGTCGGCCATCCCGACGATGGGCCCGAGCTCGATGTTGCCGTGCATCTTGATGATGTCGACCTGCACGCCTTTGCCCTCGTAGTACGAGCGCGTGATGCGCGGGTACTTGGTGGCGACGCGCAGCACGCCGAGGCGCTCGTAGGAGGCCTCGGCCTTTCCGGCCGCCGCCTCGGGCTCCGCCACGACGAAGCGGCAGTAGCCGTACTTGAGGTCTACCATCTCGAGCACGTCGAGGTCGGCCTCGACGAGCGTGTCCTTGCCGCAGATGCCGCAGTCGGCACCGCCGTAGGTGGTGAAGACCGGCGCATCGGTCGGGCGCACGATGATGAAGTCGACGCCCGGGTTAGAGATGATGAGGTGCCTGCCGGGGTTGTCGAGGCCCGTCGTGTCGAGCCCCGCCTCGCCCAGCAGGGCGACGGTATCGTTGAACAGCGACCCCTTGGGGACCGCGATCTTGAGATTGCGCTGCGTCATCGCGAACCCCCTCCCAACACGACGCGCTTGCCCTCGCGTCTGAGCTCTTTCGCGCGCGCGAACATCTCGTTGGCGTCGTCGCACGCAATCTCTTGTTCGGGCCCGACATGCGGCGGGCGCACGCCCTGCGCCTCGAGCGCCTGCATGACCTGCTCGATGACGATGGCAAAGCCGGCTGCGGGCTCGTTGCGCCCGAACGACTCGAGCGTGTGGTCGTAGCGGCCGCCACTTGCCAGGGCAGCCGGCACATCGGGCGCGAAGGCGCGAAAGACCATGCCCGTGTAGTAGTCGAACGACGAGATGATGGAGAAGTCGACCATGAGCTTGCCCGACTCGGCGTTGGCGGTGACGAGCTCGTAGGTGCGCTGCAGGTCGTCGAGGCCGTCCTCGCAGCCAAGCGGCACGACGAGGGAGCGGCACTGCTCGAACGCCTCCTCGCCCCCGCGGATGCGCGCGAGCTTGGAGATGGCCTCGGCGTAGATGGGCTTGGCACGTTTGTCGGACGCGAGGCGGTCGACGGCCACCAGATCCGAGCTGTGGAACGCCGCGAAGACCTGCGCCGCCCATGCCGGGTCGTCGCTTGCCTCGCTCACGAGGGCGTTGAGCACGCCGACCGTGCCGATGGCGACGGTGAAGTCCTCGATGCCCGTGGCCTCGAGCGCCTCGAACAGCAGGCAGAGCACCTCGGCGTCGGCCACGGCGCCGCGCCTGCCGATGAACTCGATGCCCGCCTGCATGACCTGGCGGTCCTGGCCGTAGGTGGAGTCGTTCTCGGTGAACACGTGCTGGGCGTAGCACAGGCGAAACGGCCCCTCGTGCCCGTCAAGGCGCAGCGCGGTCATGCGCGCGACGGGAAGCGTCACGTCGGGGCGCAAGACGAGCAGGTCGTTGTCGCTGTCGAAGAACCGAAACGGGGTGTTGGACAGCTCGCCGCCCATCTCGAGCACGTCGAGCAGCTCGACGGCGGGCGTCTCGACGGGGAGGTATCCCCACAGCTTGAAGCGCTCGTTGATCGCCTCTCTAATGGAAAGCCGCCATGCCGCCTCGGTGGGCAGCACGTCGCGAAAACCGCGTGGCGTCTTTGGAATCATGGTATGCCTTCTCCTTACCGCGTCTGAATCGATGGCGACTACTCTAGCACAGTAGAGTGATATAGTGCCGTCTTTTTTTCGACATCGGCGTTGTTTTCTTGTTACAAAGTTTTGATTGTACGTCATCGGGAAGCAGCAACTCGCCAGCTTCACGGCAAATGCACCAGATAGGCCCGCTACGGCAAGGCAGGCGGTGCGATTTCGCGCCCGTGGCTTATACTCACGCCCATACGAAGACAACGGGGCGAGGAGACGGGCGCATGGCGCAGCAGCACGGGAAGAGCGACAAGCACGGCAACGACGGTTCCGAGGGCAGGTACCGCGCGCAGTCTGTGAGCGATTACAGAAGGTCGTCCGAGCACTACCACGCGCACACGTCGTATCGCCGCGGGGGCCATGCCGTCTCGAGGTCGGAGGCGGGTGGCGCGTCGGGCAGCTCCGTGCGAGGCGCCCGCAGGCGCACGGTGCCCCCGAGGCAGGCGCGGGCCGGCAAGCGGCCTCTCGTCATCGCGCTTGTCGCCGTCGTGGCAGTCGTCGCGGTCGTCGGGATCGCTGCCGTAGTGCGCGGTTTCTCTCAAAGCACGGACAGCGCCTGGACGACGCCTGCCGCGCCGCTCGAAGACGGCCGGATCGTCATGCAGGTCAACGGCGACGAGGACACCTACGTCAAGCAGGGCGAGGACTACATCGAGTCGGGGGCGCGCGCCTACGACAAGAAGGAGGGCTTCCTCACCGACGGCATCAAGACGAGCGGAAGCGTGGACACGTCCAGGACCGGCGACTACGACGTCACCTACACGGTGCGCAACTCCGAGAACATGGAGGCGAGCATCACGAGGACGGTGCACGTGGTCGACGACATGGACGTCGACGACGACGGGATATCCGTGCTCATGTACCACTACGTCTACGACGAGGGCAACCCGCCCGCGAAGATGGACGCGAACTACATCTCCGACACCAAGCTGGAATCCGAGCTGAAGTGGCTTTCCGACAACGACTACTACTACCCGTCGTTCGCGGAGCTGCGCGCCTACCTCGAGGGGACGCACTCGTTGCCCAAGAAGAGCGTCATCCTGACATTCGACGACGGCGAGCAGGGCTTTCTCGACTACGGCACGCCGTTGCTCAACAAGTACCACGTGCCGGCGACGTCCTACATCATCGGAAGCGACCCCAACTTTACCGAGAAAATCTCCACGTACATGAGCGAGTACGTGAACTTCCAGTCCCACACCTACGACCTGCACCGCGACGGCAACACGAACAAGGGCAAGGGCGGCAAGATCTGGGACCTCGACCAGGCATCGCTCGAGCAGGACTGCAACCAGGCCATCGCCCAGCTGCACGACGCGCAGTCGCTCGCCTACCCCTACGGCGACTGCCCCGACTTCGCGCCTGCCGCGCTTGAGGACTGCGGCTACCTATGCGCGTTCACGGTGCA
This sequence comes from Coriobacteriales bacterium, assembly GCA_051876145.1. Lineage (GTDB taxonomy): Bacteria > Actinomycetota > Coriobacteriia > Coriobacteriales > QAMH01 > CACZQA01. Next base: position 4,651 of record JBJEHP010000032.1, read on the forward strand.
AAACGACCAGGTGCGCAAAGGCGACAATCCCTACAAGCTGCCCCGCGTGCGCATGTTCGGGAACTCCGCGCTCGAGGGGTTCGAGTACCAGGTGCAGCACGGCATCGGCTAGGCGGCAGCGCACGTCCCGCGCGCGAAATGTGTGGCACTGCCACGTTTCTCGCGCGTTTTGCAGCAAACGTGTGGCACTGCCACGTTTCTCGCGCACAAACCTTGGGATGTGTGGCACTGCCACGTTTCCCGCGCGGCGTGGAGGACGCGGGGTGCCGGCGCCGCGGATTTTTTCAGCCGTTTGCCCGCGGCGGGCCACTTGAGCGCAGATTTGGGGTTTAATTCGAACGACAGCACCCGTTTGAAACCGTCTAAGAAGAGAGGACGCTGCCTATGAAACTGGCGTTTTTCCCGGGTTGTCTGGTGGACATGTTCTACCCCGAGGTCGGCATCGCCGCCGTCAACGTGCTCGAGCGGCTCGGCTGCGACGACATCGACCTGCCCAAAGAGGAAATCTGCTGCGGTCAGGGCCTCGTGAACTCTGGCTACGCGAAAGAGACCGCGCACGTCGCGCGCTACGTCATCGACGCGTACAGCAAGACCGACTACGACTACATCGTCTCGCTCACCGGCTCGTGCATGAACGCGATCGTGAACGACTATCCTCCCCTGCTGGCCGACGACCCCGTCTACCTTGAGAAGCTCGAGAAGCTCTCGAAGCGCATGTACGAGTTCACGGACTTCATCGTCAACGTGCTCGGCGTCACCGACGTCGGCGCGCACCTCGACGCGACCGTCACCTACCACGCGAGCTGCCACATGACCCGCTTCCTCGGCCTCGCCGAGCCGCCGCTGCAGCTGCTGCAGGCAGTCGACGGCATCACCTATCTGGAGATGGAGCACAAGGAGCGCTGCTGCGGCTTTGGCGGGACCTTCTCCGTCAAGCAGCCCGAGATCTCGGGCGAGATGGTCAAGGAGAAGTGCCGCACGGTCATCGCGACGGGCGCGGACGTGCTCGTCGGCGCCGACCTGCCCTGCCTCATGAACATCAAGGGCGCCCTGTCGCGCATGCGCACCGAAGGCGAGCTCGACCGCGACATCGAGGTCCTGCACATCGCGCAGGTCCTCGACATGGGGGTGAATTAGCATGGCGATTCTCTACGACAAGGACGAGAGCCTGCGCGAGCGCGTGGACAAATGCCTCGAAGACGACTTCAAGCACAACGCAATCGAGACCGCGCAGGAGACCTTCTACAAAAAGCGCAAGCAGCTCGTCGAGGAAATGCCCGACTGGGAGGGGCTGCGCCAAAGCGCCATCGAGATTCGCAACGAGGTGACGCGCAACCTCGACTTCTACGTGAAGGAGTTCGCCGAGAACGCGCAGGCGCACGGCTGCACCATGCACTACGCCCCCACCGCCGACGACGCGCTGTGGGAGATCCTCGACGTCTTCGAGAAGCACGGGGCGGCGAGCGCCGTCAAATCCAAGAGCATGATGACCGAGGAGATGGGACTCAACGAGGTCCTCGAGGATGCCGGCGTCAACGTCATCGAGACCGACTGCGCCGAGGCCATCCTCCAGACCGCGAAATCCGCGCCGAGCCACATCGTCGTGCCGGCGCTGCACTTCGACCGCGAGAAGATCGCGGAGATCTTCCGCAACGAGCGCGGCTACGACGGCGATGCCGTGCCCGAGCACATCACGCACTTCCTGCGCAAGATCATGCGCGAGGAGTTCTTGAGCTCCGAAGTCGGCATCCGCGGCTGCAACTTTGCCGTCGCCGAGACCGGATCGGTCACGCTCGTCACCAACGAGGGCAACGGGCGCATGGTTGACAGCTTCCCCAAGGTCCAGGTGGTCGTCGTCGGCATCGACCGCATCGTGCCCGACCTCGAGTCGCTCGACGTCATGATGGCGCTTCTGCCGCGCAGCGCGGTCGGGGCGAAGATGACCGCGTACTTCACCATCGACCAGGGTCCGGCGCACCCCGGCGAGGCGGACGGCCCCGAAGAGGTCCACGTCGTCATCATGGACAACGGCCGCAGCTCGCTTCTGGGCACGGAGTTCGAGGACATGCTCAGGTGCTGCCGCTGCGGCGCGTGCCTGAACATCTGCCCGGTGTATCGCCACATCACCGGCCATGGCTACGGCTCCATCTACCCGGGCCCCATGGGCATCGTGCTCACGGCGGCGCTCGAGGGCTACGACAACGTGGGCGACCTCGCATATGCCTGCTCGCTGTGCGGCGCCTGCACCGACCACTGCCCCGTGCACATCCCGCTGCACGACCTGATCCGCGACCACCGCATCAACATGGTCGAGCAGGGCAAGAACCACAAGGCGGAGGTGCCGCTGTTCAAGGGCGCCGAGCTGATGTGGACGAACCTGCCCGTCTACCGCATGGCCATGAAAGCCGGCCGCCCCGTCATGCAGGCTCTTTCCAAGGGCGAGGAAATCGACGGGCTCGGAGCCAAGAGCGCCTGGATTCCCGTGCTGAAGGGCTGGACGTCATCGCGCGACATGGACGTCTTGTCCGAGACCCGGTTCAGGGACTGGTTCGAGCAGCACAAGGCGCAGCGCGAAGAAGCTTCGAAGACCGAAGGCGGTGATAGGTAATGAGTGCGGGAAACAAGACCCTCGAAGATCTGCTCGCGCCGATTTCCGAGCGACTCGGGCACAGCCAGCCCCCGGCGAGCGTGCGCAAGGCCGACGTCGCCGCGCTCGCGCCGGCGCGCTGCACAGATGGGCTCGGCCATGACGAGCTCGTCGAGATGTTCGCCGACGAGGCGGAAAAGATTCGCATCGATGTGCATCGTTGCCAGGAAGGCGAGGTCGCGGACGTGATCGCGGCAATCGTCGCCGATGCCGCAGACGAGACCCACAGCGGCGAGGTCGTCTACGCAGACGACCCGCGCATGATCACGCTCGGCATCACCGCGGCGCTCAAGGAGACGCCCCAGGCGAAAAAACTCACCCGCTGGGACGCCGAGCAAGGCCGCGACGCGCTCGTCGCCGCCGCCGATGCCGCGCAGTTCGGCATCACGTTTGCATCCGAGGCGATTGCCGAGACCGGCACGATCGTGCAGCCGATCACGCCGCAGTGCGGCCGTTCGGTGAGCCTGCTTCCACTCGTGCACATCGCCGTCGTCGAGGCATCAAGCGTGGTTCCCACGATGCTCGACGCCATGCAGGACCTCGAGTCGCGCTCGGGCGAGCACGGCAAGGACCTGCCGTCGCAGGTCTGCCTGATCAGTGGGCGTTCCGTCACGTCCGACATCGAGCTCGTGCGCGTCGAGGGCGTCCACGGGCCGATGTTCGTCCACTACGTCCTCGTAAGCTAAGCGCATACGCGATAACGCAAGGGGGCGCGCAAGCCGGCATCATTCCGGCAAGCGCGCCCCCTTCTTTTTGACACGATACCCACGGCCCCTCGTGCCCTCCGGCCCCTCGTGCCGTCGAGGCGAAGCGTCCCGCGCTATTCGTTGATTGCCTCGAGAAACGCCTCGCCCCAGCGTTCGTCCTTGACCTCACCAACACCCGATATCTTCAGGAACTCTTCGTGCGTTTGCGGCTTCTTGCGGCACATCTCGTGAAGCGTGTGATTGGAAAACACCATGTAGGCGGGGATGCTGGCCTGAGCCGCGAGCTCGGCCCGCAGCTCCTTGAGCTTGGCAAACAAAGCGGGGTCGGGCGGCGCTTCGGTACCGGCGCCCGACCGCACGGCCGCTCGCGCCTTGGGCTGGGGCAGCATCAGCTTGAAGTCCTCGTTCTGATGCAGGAAATCGGCCGTCTTCTGCGTGAAGAGCACCACGGGATACTTGCCCTGGCCGATATCGAGTATCCCCTTTTGCACAAGCCCGTCGAGCACCTCCCGCACGTGTTTGGTGGACTCGTCGGCCATGATGCCATAGGTCGACAGGCTGTCGTAGCCTTCCGTGTGCATCCTTTCGGCCTTTGACCCACGCAAGATGTCGACAATCGTCGAGCGTCCCACGCAACGGCCGCGCTGGCCCAGGCGAGCCACGCAGCTAACGATCTTTCTCGCCTCGAGCGTGACGTCCTGTGAGACATAGTTGGTCTCGCAGTTGCTGCAGTTGCCGCAGAAGTCCGGCGCCGCCTCGTCGAAATAGCGCAAGATGAACTGGCGCAGGCAGTCGGTGGTCGTGCTGTAGAAGGTCATCATCTTCAGCCGGTCCTTGGCCCGCGCCCGCAGCTCTTCGCGTAAGCGTCCGTCGAGGTCGGTCGCCTCGTCGAAACTCCTGTTCAGCAGAAACTCGCAGGTATGCACGTCTTTGGGCGCGTAGAGCAAGATGCATTCGGCCGGTTCGCCGTCGCGGCCGGCGCGCCCCGCTTCCTGGTAGTAGCTTTCCAGGTCGAGCGGCATGTTGTAGTGCACCACGAAGCTCACGTTGCTCTTGTCGATGCCCATGCCGAAGGCGTTGGTTGCCACGATGATCTGCACCCGGTCGTAAACGAAGTCGTCTTGGTTGGCGGCACGCTCCTCGGGGGTGAGCCCCGCATGGTAGCGCGTAGCAGAAAAGCCCTCGTCTTGCAGCTTGTCGCACACCTCTTCGACGGCGCGCCGACTCGTGCAGTAGACGATGCCGCTCTGCCCCGCATGCGCCCGGCAGATGCCCACGAGCTGGGCGTCTTTGCCCTTGGCGCCGCTCGAGGTCGCCCGCCGCACCGCGAAGTGCAGGTTGGGCCGATCGAAGCTCGCCGTCACGCGCAGCGGGTCGCGCAAATTGAGCGCACGGGCGATGTCCGCCCGCACCGCCTCGGTTGCCGTGGCCGTGAAGGCGCAGAGCACGGGCCGGGCTGGCAGGCTTTCCACGAAGACGCTGATATGGGTGTAGCTGGGGCGGAAGTCCTGGCCCCATTGGGAGATGCAATGCGCTTCGTCGACCGCGACCATGGCAGGCGGGCAGGCGGCGCAGAATTGGGCGAACTGCGAGGTCTCCAGCCGCTCGGGCGCCACGTAGAGCAGGACGTGCTCGCCACGGACGACCCCTTCGAGGGCGGCGTTTTGCTCGAAGGCCGAAAGGGAGCTGTTGACGAAGGCGGCGCTGATGCCCGCGGCGTTCAAGGACCGCACCTGGTCGGCCATAAGGGAGATGAGCGGCGACACCACCAGCGTGAAGCCCACCCGCCCTTGGGCCTTGGCACGCTCGGCCAGGCAGAGGGCCGGCACCTGGTAGCACACCGATTTGCCCGCGCCCGTGGGCATCACGGCGAGCACGTCGCGACCGTCGAGTAAAGCGTCGACGATCTGCTCCTGGTTGGGGCGGAAGGACTCGTAGCCGAAGCAGCGCTTGAGAACCGCGCAGGGGTCAAGGGCGTCGGACGTGCCGGGAACGGGTTTCGCCACCATTACTCGACAGCCTCCCCCGCCTCGCTGAAGACGAGGTCCTCGACAGCAAACCGTCCGTATTTCCGCGCCATGCTCACCGGTCCTTCCTCTCCAGCAGGGGCCTCTCCCTCGCCGCGCTCATCGCAATCGATGGACCCATTCTACCCGTTGGGGGACGAGAAGCGTGCCTGCCGTGCGTTCTGCAGCATGTGCGTGACAGGCCGGCGAGGCACTGGCCATATACGTGACGGATTGGCGAGGCATTGGCCAAAAATGGTCAGCAGCTCTCCGGTTTGTCACGTATATGGCCAGTGCCTCGCCGGTCTGTCACAGGGCTGGAATCCGGGGTGCCCCTTTGGACCAAAATGACACGATACCCACGGCCCCTCGTGCCAAGTGAGGCTTATTGGGCTTGGCAGTTGGGGCAGACGCCCTCGAAGACCGTGAAGTGGCTCTTCACGTCGTAGCCGGAGCAGGCCGACACCCTCGCGTCGAGCCCCTTGTCGTAGGGGATGTCCGCATCCGCCATGGCGCCGCACTTCACGCACACCACATGGTTGTGGTCGTCCGTGCGGAAATCGTAGTGATTGCCGCCCGGTGCCTGGACTGCGCGGATGATGCCCGCCTCTGCCAGCAGGTTGAGGTTGCGATAGACCGTGCCCATGCTCACATGGTCATCCTTCTCGTGCACATACGCATATACCTGGTTGGCCGTGGGATGACACTTGAGGCACTGCACGGCGTCGAGCACGAGCTCGCGTTGACGGCTGTTTCTTCTCTGAACCATACGAGTACCTTTCGAACAACAACTTCCTGAAAAATCTTCTTGACTATCATACCATAATGCCAATAATAGTATTCGTTCCTGTTATTAAGAACTTCGAAACACACAAAGTTAGGAGATAGACATGTCGCTCATCGGAAAAGAAATCAAGGACTTCACGGTCAAGGCCTACCGCGACGGCGAGATCGAGACCGTTACCAAGCAAGACGTGCTCGGCAAATGGAGCCTGTTCTTCTTCTACCCCGCTGACTTCACGTTCGTCTGCCCGACCGAGCTCGAGGACCTCGCAGACAACTACGAGGAGTTCAAGAAGGTCGGCGCCGAGGTGTACTCCGTCAGCTGCGACACCGAGTTCGTCCACAAGGAGTGGCACGAGACCTCCGAGCGCATCGCCAAGGTGAAGTACCCGATGCTCGCCGACCCGGCGCACAAGCTGGCCAAGATGTTCAAGGTCCTCATCAAGGACGCGGGCCAGGCAGAGCGCGGCGCCTTCATCGTCGACCCCGAGGGCAAGATCCAGGTCTACCAGGTCAACGCAGGCGGTATCGGCCGCAACGCCTCCGAGCTGCTGCGCCTGCTCAAGGCCGCCCAGTTCGTCGCCGAGCACGGCGACCAGGTCTGCCCCGCCAAGTGGCAGCCGGGCGACGACACGCTCGCACCGAGCCTCGACCTCGTCGGCCAACTCTAGACCGTATTTGGCAGTCTCGGGCTGCCCACAGCATGCATAATCCACACGCGGGGCGTTCGAACACGAGAGTCGGGCGCCCCGCCTCTCATGAAAGACTCTCAACCGACTCAAGGAGGTTGAAATGACCGACACGAAGAATCTCTACGACGCCGTCATCATCGGCGGAGGCCCCGCCGGCCTCACCGCGGCGCTTTACCTCGGGCGCGCCCGCTACCGCGTGCTCGTGCTCGAGAAGGACCGCTTCGGCGGGCAGATCACCATCACGAACGAGGTCGTCAACTACCCCGGCGTCCTGGCTGCCTCGGGCGAGGAGCTCGCGGGCACGATGCGCCAGCAGGCCGCGAACTTTGGCGCCGAGTTCAAGATGGCCGAAGTCACCGGCCTGGAGATGGACGGCGACGTGAAGACCGTGCACACGACCAAGGGCGACGTCCAGGCGCTGTCGGTGCTGCTCGCAAGCGGCGCCTCCCCGCGCCACGTCGGCTTCGATGGCGAGGAAGACTACCAGGGCCACGGCGTCGCGTATTGCGCGACCTGCGATGGCGAGTTCTTCACCGGCAAGGAAGTGCTCGTGGTGGGCGGCGGCTTTGCCGCGGCGGAAGAGTCCGTATTCCTCACCAAGTACGCCAAGCACGTCACCATCCTCGTGCGCGGCGACGACTTCTCCTGCGCGGCCTCCACTGCCGAGCCGGCCAAGAAGCACCCGAAGATCACGGTCCGCTACAACACGCGCATCGTGCGCGTCTCGGGCGACACGGGGCTGCGTAGCGCCGTGCTTGAGAACACGAAGACCAAGGAGCGCGAGACCTGGCGTCCCGAGGACGAGGGCGAGACCTTCGGCATCTTCGTGCTCTCGGGCTATGTCCCCGCAACCGGCCTCGTCGCCGACATCGCTGAGGTCGACGAGCGCGGCTACGTCGTGACCGACGAGCACAACATGACCACCTGCGAGGGACTGTTCGCCGCGGGCGATGTCTGCCAGAAGCCGCTGCGCCAGGTTGCCACCGCCGTGGGCGAGGCGGCAGCCGCCGCAACCGAGATGGAGCGCTTCATCCAAGCTGCCCAGGAAAAGACGGGGCTCGTGCCCGAGGTCAACTTCCCCACGCAGCCCAAAGAGGAGCATCAGGCGACCAAGTCGGTAGCCGGGCAGCGCGCCGCAGCCGGCACCCTGTTCGACGAGGCGATGCTTACCCAGCTCAACACGGTGTTCTCCCACATGGAAAACCCGCTCGTCCTCAAGCTGTCCTTGAACGAGCTGCCCGTCGCCGAGACGCTGCGCACGTACATGGAGGAGCTCGCGAAGCTGACCGACAAGCTGACGGTCGAGCTCGTCGACGACCCGCAGGGCGATGACCTGCCCAAGGTCGAGGTGTTCCGGGAGGACGGCACCTGGACCGGACTCGCCTACCACGGCGCGCCCGGCGGGCACGAGTTCACGCCGTTCATCCTGGGGCTCTACAACGCGAGCGGCCCCGGCCAGGCAGTCGACGAAGAGGATCAGGCGCAGATCGATGCCATCGACCGACCGATCGACTTCAAGGTCATCGTCGGCCTGACCTGCACGATGTGCCCGGAGCTCGTGACGTCCGTCCAGCGCATCGCGACGCTGAGCGACAAGGTGACCGCGCAGATCTACGACGTCGCGCACTTCCCCGCGCTGCAGCAGCGCTACGACGTCATGAGCGTCCCCTGCCTCGTCATCAACGACGGCGAGCGCGTCGAGTTCGGCCGCAAGAACGTCACGCAGGTACTTGAGCTCTTGAAGTAATAGACGCGTCGCTCCGCACGGGATGTGTGGCAGTGCCACGTTTCCCGCGCTAATCGTACGGGGATTGTGGCAGTGCCACGTTTCTCGCGTTAATCGCACGAAAGTTGTGGCAGTGCCACGCATCTCGCGCATCTCGCGCGAGACGCATCACACACGGGGCGCAAGGTCGCGCCCCGTTTTCGTGTCAGTCCTTCTGCCCCATCGCTCGGGCGAACTCGTCGAAGAACTCGGGGATGGCAAGCCCCTGCGGGCAGACGTTATGGCAGGCGTTGCATGCGATGCACGAACTTGGCTGCTTGTCGTCGGGCAGAGCCTTGAGCGCCATGGGAGCGAGGAACCCGCCTTCGGGCTTCGACAGGTGCTCGTTGTACAGTCCGATGAGGTACGGAATGTCCAGCCCGACGGGGCAGTAGCTCGTGCAGTAGCGGCACGCGGTGCAGGGCAGCCCCTTCGCCGTGGCCATCTCATGCGCGATCTGATGGATCGCCGCAAGCTCCTCGCCGTTGAGGGGCTTTTCTTCTGCGAAGGTCTCGATGTTCTCGCGCAGCTGCTCGGCATTGCTCATCCCAGAGAGCACGACGGCGACGCCGGGGACGCCTTGCAGCCATCTGAACGCCCACTCGCTCGGCGTCACGCCCGGGCGCAGCGACTGCAGCAGGTCGAACTGCGAGTCGGAAAGCTCGCACAGATGTCCGCCGCGCAAAGGCTCCATCACGATGACGGGAATGCCGTGCTCGTTGCAGTACCCGACCTTGCGGCGCGCCTCCTGAAACTCCCAGTCGAGGTAGTTGAGCTGGATTTGGCAGAACTCCATGTGCTCGCCGAAGCGCTCCATGAAGCGGAGGAACGTGTCCCAGTGCCCGTGGACGGAAAAGCCGAGGTGGCGGATCTTGCCCGCCTTCTTCTGCGCGAGGAAGTACTCGACGGTGTGGTACTTCTCCTCCTGCAGGTACTGCTCGATGTTGATCTCGCACACGTTATGCAGCAGGTAGAAGTCGACGTAGTCCATCTGCAGCTTCTCGAGCTGTTTTTCGAAGATCTCCTCGTGCTTGCCGAAGTTGCTCGCATCGTAGGAGGGGAATTTCGTTGCGACAAAGAAGCTATCGCGGTCGTAGCGCTTGAGCGCCTTGCCCGTCACAATCTCGGAGTTGCCGCCATGGTAGCCCCATGCCGTGTCAAAGTAGTTGACGCCGTGCTCGATCGCATAGTCGAACATCGCAAACGCCGCCGGCTCGTCGATTTTGGAGCTGTCCCCCTCGAGCACAGGAAGGCGCATCGTGCCAAGCCCGAGCATGGAAAGCTCGAGGCCCTGGAAATCCCCCGTAAGAGTAGGAGTATGGTTGCGGCTATACTTCCAAGCGCTGATCTCCGGAATGTATAAGACTCCCGGATGAAGAGATAGTCCATGTGTGATCAACATGTTGATGGCGACCAAG
>JBJEHP010000033.1:0-3918 GCA_051876145.1 Coriobacteriales bacterium
AGCAAGCGCGAGATATGTGGCACTGCCACGTTTCCCGTGCAGAAATCATGGGATGCGTGGCACTGCCACCGTTTTCGCGCGCGTACTTTGGGGCTGCGTGCTAGGCGAGGACCTGAACCGGCCCTTCGAGCTTCCCGAACGTGTCGCGCCAATCGCGCAGGTACGCCCCGATGGTGCGCTTGAGCGGATGGCAGGGGAAGTCGTCATTGCAGCTGCGCTCCCAATAGCAGCTTCCCTGGCACACGGGCAAGAGCTCGCAGGCGCTGCACTTCTCGTCGAGGGTCGCGTCGAAGACCACCTCGTGCAGGTGTTCCTCGATGCCGTCGGAAGCGTCGAGGATGTTGCAGATGCGGTAGCGTTTGTCGCCCATCCATCCGTCGCAGGTGTACACGTCGCCGAAGGCGTCGATGACAAAGTAGTTCTCCACCTGGCCGCGGCAGAAGTTGGGGACCGGCTGCAGCATGGCGCGCAGGTTCTCGGGGGTGAGAAGCCCGCTTGCCTTCTGCTCGTCGTGGATGGCCTGCGCGTACTCGTCGTGCGTGAACAGCTCGAAATCGGGCGCGCAGAACGCGCCCTGCCCAAAGAAGTGCCCGTAGTCGTTGAGCTGCTCGGTCACCATGTCGATGCCGAACTGCTCGCGCAGCATCTTGCGCACCTCGGGCAGCTGCTTGATGTTTACCTTGTCGACGTTCATGTTCGCCGTCACGCGGATTCCGCGGGCGGTGAGCAGGCGGATCGCCTCGATGTTCTTTGCGTACGAGTTGCTGCCCGTGGCAGAGACGCGCCGTTTGTTGTGTTCGTCTTCGAGCCCGTCGATCGTCACGAAGACTTCGCTCACGCGCGCGTCTGCCAACAGCTCGACCGCTGTGGCGTCGATGAGATTGCAGTTGGTGAGCATCATGGCGTCGTAGAAGACGTCGTTTGCCTCGGCAAACGCGATAAGGCGCTCGGAGAAGTCGCGCACGATGTCGAGACACAGGCTCGGGTCACCGCCGTACCACTCGACGAACAACCTCCCGAACGGCGCCTGCGCGTAGCGCTGCTCGACAAATGCGTAGATGGCGTCGAGCACCTCGCGCGACATGACGCCCTTGCTCGTGTCGTGATGCGCCTCGTAGCAGTAAGGGCATTTGAAGTTGCAGGCGTAGGTCGGTGCGATGGTGAGGGCGAGCTCGTCTCCGCTCGTGCGCTGCGCGCGGTGTAGCTCTTGAACCTGCTCGAGCTCTTCTTCTGGCGAGAGCTCGGTGAAAAAGCCCGCCTGCGCGAGCTTCTCGTCGGGGCAGGTGCCGCGCCGATAGGCGGCTGCCGCTTCCGGGGAGAGCGCGGTAAACGAACCGTTTGCCGTGTTGTACAGGAGCGTCTCGCCGTCTGGCCCGGCGGCGACGACGTTGTAGCGCGAAGGAATCATGAGTGCTCCTCTCTGTTTTTGCTGATTGAGATTCTAGTCTCGCCGGCGCAAGTCGGCATGCGGCAGCAGAAACGATTCGGCTACAATCAGCCACATGAAGTCGAATGCGGACATACCACTGCCTCCCGAGGCGGACCTGCCCAAGGGGCCCTGGGAACATCCCAGCTGGGTGCCGCTGTACCTGTATCTGGGCTGCGTCATCGGCCTCGCGCTCATCGCCATCGCTCTCGAGGGCTCTGGCTGGGGTGCTGCCGCAACGATTGCGGGCACCGTGCTCTCTGTCGTGTCGCTGTTGCTCCTCGTGGCCGGCTTTGCTGTCGGGGCGTTCATCGTCAGGCGCTTTCTCTCGCATACGCCCGATTCGTTCCGCGCCGCCGACCCCCAAGAAAAGCCACTCGGTGCCATGCTCTCGTGCCCCATGGAGCAGTTCCCCATGACGGCGTTTGCAAAGCTGCTCTCCAACGAGCAGAAGCAGCAGCTCGAAGAGCACCGCGCGCAGGAGCGCGAACTCTCGCGGGCGTATTTTGCCGACGTGCCGCCTGCCCGAATGGTCGAGACTGCGTCTTTTGACGGCACGAAGCTCGTCGCCTATGCGCTCGAGCCCAACCCAGAGTCGTCCAAGTGGGTCATCGCGGTGCATGGCTACAAGGGGGATTGGCCCGAACACCTGATGCACGCGCGCAGGTATGCGGAGCATGGCTACAACCTGCTCTTTCCCGTGCTGCGTGGGCACGCGGAAAGCGGCGGCGCCTTCATCGGGCTCGGACTTCTCGACGCGCCTGACCTTTGCTCGTGGGCGCGCTGGCTCGTTGACGCGGATGCCGAAACGATCGTGTTGCACGGGCATTCCATGGGCGGTGCCGCCGTGTGCATGGCAGGGGCCGAAGAAACTCTTCCGCCGCAGGTCAAGGCCATCGTCGCTGACTGCGCGTACAGCGATGCGTGGAACGTCGCGACGCTCATCGCGCGCGAGGGCATGCACATCCCGTGCCACCCGTCTTTAGAGTTCGCGCGTTTTATGCTCATGCATGCCAAGGGCGGCTACGATATCCAGAAGGTGGATGTCGCCGCGGTGGCGCCCCAGATGCGCGTTCCGGTGCTCGTCATCCACGGGCAGGCAGATTGCGTCGTCCAGTCGTCCATGGCCGCGCGCATCTACGAGGCGGCGCCGGCGGACAGCAGGCTCGTCTTTGTTCCGGGGGCGGGGCACTGCCTTGCCGCGCTCACCGATCCCGAGCTCTACTACGGCGCGCTGTTCGGGTTCCTCGGCGAACGGGAATAGTTCATTTCCGTAATCTATGCCGGTAGGCTACAATCTCTCCATCGAACAAACAGGAGTTTGGGGGAGAGCAGTGGAAACGCTGATTGGGATCACCGACACCATCGACACGTACATGTACACGTATTTCCTGGTGTTTCTCTTGATTGCGAGCGGCCTGTACTTTTCCGTCAGGACGAAGTTCATCCAGTTTCGCGGCTTCAAGGACATGATCAAGAACCTGACCGAGAAAAAGCACGTTCCCGGCAAGAAGACCGTCTCGTCGTTCCAGGCGCTCATGGTCTCCACGGCCTCACGCGTCGGCACCGGCAACATCGCCGGCGTTGCGACCGCCATCGCCACGGGCGGCCCGGGCGCCGTGTTCTGGATGTGGGTCATGGCCTCGATTTCCGCAGCATCGGCCTTTATCGAATCCACGCTCGCGCAGATCTGGAAGGTCAAGGGCGAAGGCGGCGAGTTCCGCGGCGGGCCCGCCTACTACATCCAGCAGGCGCTGCACTCCAAGGTGTGGGGCAACGTCTTTGCCGTGTCGCTCATCCTGTGCTTCGGCCTCGGCTTCAACGGGCTTCAGACCTACAACATGAGCTCTTCGCTCGCGGCCTACATCCCCAACTACTTCGACACGGGCGCCCCGGTCGCGCTCGGCATCGTGCTCGCCGTGGTCGTCGCGTTCATCCTGTTCGGCGGCACGCGCATCATCAGCTTTCTGACCTCGATTATCGTGCCGGTCATGGCAATCGGCTACATTCTGCTCGCGCTCATCCTCACGGGAATGAACATCACGCAGCTGCCCGCGATTCTCGGGATGATCTTCTACGAGGCGTTCGACTTCCAGTCCATCGTCGGCGGCTTTGCCGGCTCGATGGTCGTGCAGGGCATCAAGCGCGGCCTGTTCTCCAACGAGGCCGGCATGGGCTCGGCGCCGAACGCCGCCGCCTCCGCTTCCGTCTCGCACCCGGTCAAGCAGGGGCTCGTCCAGACCTTCTCCGTCTTTCTGGACACCATCGTCATCTGCTCGTGCTCGGCGGTCATGATCATGTTCTTCGTCTCGCAGGACACCGGGGTCATCGCCTGGGGCGGCGCGGCAAAGGACGTCGCGCTGACGAACATGGGCCTCGTACAGGCGGCTATGCAGAGCGCCTACGGGCAGCTTGGGCTCCACTTCATGACGATCGCCATCTTTGCCTTCGCGTTCTCGAGCCTGATCGGCAACTACTTCTACGCCGAGTCC
>JBJEHP010000034.1:0-3914 GCA_051876145.1 Coriobacteriales bacterium
CGGCATTGCCAAGCACAAAGGCGCTGCGATGTTTCACTCGTTTGGGTTCCACCGCTTTGCCGAGCTGATACCCCGCGTAGCCGAAATCTTCGTGCAGAAGTGCCCCATAGTGTTCGGGGTCGGCCTCGTGCAAAACGCCTATGACGACATCTGCAACCTCGAGGTGTGCATGCCCGACAAGCTGCTGGAGACTGATGCCCGCCTGCTCGAGGTGGCTAAGAAGCGGATGGCAAAGCTCCTGTTCAATCATGTCGACCTGCTCATCATCGACGAGGTTGGCAAGAACATCAGCGGCAACGGTCACGACCCTAACGTGACGGGCAGAAACATCACTGGGACGTTTGGCGACGTACTCGACCTGAAGAAGCTGTTCATTCGCGGCATCACGCCGGAGGCACACCATAACGGCGCGGGGATCTCTGCCGCCGACGTGACGACGCGCGCGGTGATGCGCGACATCGACTGGCAGGCAACGTGGACGAACGTGCTGACGACCGGCCTCATGCGCGCCGGCGAAATGCCCCTGTACATGAACAACGACGAGGAATGCATCAAGCTCTGCCTGCGCACGATCTACCAGCTGGACTACCGGCAGGCGCGCATCGTCCATATCAAGAACACGCTCGACCTAGATCAGATCGAGGTGTCTGTGCCGCTCTACGAGTCGATCAAGGGCGTCGAGGGCATCTCACTTCTGGGCGAGCCCAAGCCGATGGCGTTCGATTCCGAGGGAAACCTGGTGGAGTAGCTGCGGCGGGGTGTGCTGCGCCGGTTTGCACGTGGTGTCTTTTCACGCGATGCGGCTAAAGGTGATCATTAAGAGCAGGGCCAAAGCCGCTGGCATGTCGCCGCAGTTGATGTTGCAGCTGATTGGGTACAGTTCCGCATGACATTTGCTGCATGCTTTGCCTGTTGGCCAGTTATTTGTTCCGCGGACAGGGCATCTGCTGCACGGCGCTTTCGGAGACGACCTTTCGGCGGAACTTGTCTCCCTCGGTGCCGTCTATGGCAGCCGCACCTGTCAGGTGCCACGGAACCAACCGAGGGTGACGGTTTTCGCCGCAGAACGTGCCAAGGGAGACGGTTTGGGGCCTGATTCCGTCTCCCTCGGGGCTTCTCGCGGCGCCCGCGCACTGCAGGTGGCACGGGACCTCCCAAGGGCGACGGCTGAGGCCACGGAACAGTTCAAGGGGGATTTTTCAGGACACGCGGCTTTCGCCCTCGGGCCTTTTCGTGACGCGCGTGGCTTGAGGCGAGCCAAGGGAGACAGCCCTCGGTCTCTTCCCGCCCACCTCGCTCCTGGGCGAGTCAAAACTCATGGCGTTGGGCTCCGACGGCAACCTGGTGAAGTGAGGTAGCAGTGCCTGACTGCTTGCCGGCTGGGTCATCGAGGCAGTGTTGATACACAGCAACGCGAGCGACAATCGGGCGACTCTCTCCTCCGTCAGCAGAGCAAGCGTTCGTTAGGCTTGGCCTGCTAACTCGTGAGAGCTCGGCAAGATGCGTTCCGCCATGTGCTCGTTTCCCCATTTGCACATTTGATCGACTATGGGCGTGAGCGTGCGCCCGTAGTCGGTGAGGGAGTATTCCGTCTTTGGCGGGACGACCGGATACACCTCGCGACGGACGAACCCGTCCGCCTCCAGTTCGCGCAGCTGCTGCGTGAGCATCTTTGCGGTTGCCTGTGGGATGAGCTTTTGCAATTGGCTGAAGCGAAGGATCCCGTCTTGAGCGAGGTGGTAGATTACGGCTGCTTTATATTTGCCGCCGAGCACGCTCACCGTTGCTTCGACCGGGCAGTGGAATACCTGATCGCCCTTGTCGTTGATCGTCTTCATGGGCTCTCCTTCCCTTTAGTACCTAAAAGGTAAGTATTGCACAAAATAGTAGGTACTTACGGTTCTTAAATCGCATGGGTACTCTGCTTTCTGCAAACAGATACTCAGTGGAAGGAACTGACAATGCAAAAAGATATCGGCCCGGTTATGGGTCTCTACCCGATGCCCTGCACGGTTTGCGGGACCGTGCTCGAAGATGGACGCGTCAACTGGCTGCCCATCGCCCATGTGGGGATTGTCGAACACAAGCGCCTGTCAATAAGCGTCGACCAGAATCACGACCTCACCGAACCCGCCATCAGGAAAAACGGCACCGTGTCGGTGAGCCTGATTAACCCCTCGATGATGGTGGCAGCCGACTACTGCGGCATTGCGAAGGCGGCAAAGACGGACAAGTCAGGCGTGTTCACCTACCGATTCGGCGATGTGCCCAACGCGCCGATTCTCGAAGAAGCACCCGTCTGCATGACCTGCGAGGTGGTAGACACCTACGTCGTCGGCAAATTCACGAACTTCATCCTAAAGCCCGTGCGTACCTACGTGCAGGAGGAGTGCCTGAACGAGCGCGGAAAGATCGACTACGTGAAATGCGACCCGGTTCTGTTCGAGTTTCAGTCGGCGCAGTATCTCTCCTGTGGACCGGTCATCGGACAATGCTGGAAGGAAGGGAATGACTATCCGGTTGGGTAACCAGATAGCCAGTACACGGGTGGATTTCCAACGGTTTGAAAGACCGAGTGAAAGGAGCGGCACAGTGAAGGGAACGTTTGTCCATTGGTGTATTCACGTTCTTGACCTGCAGAAATCAATCGATTTTTATAAAAAGGCGCTTGAGATGGAGGTCGTGCACACCTTCGGGCCGAGGGATGGCTCGTGGTCGAACACGTTTCTTGGTAACGATCGTACGCCCTTCCAGCTCGAGCTTACGTGGAACCGCGGAAGGGTCGAGCCGTACGCCAACGGCGGGCGCGACACGCATATCGCATTTACGGTGCCCGATATTGCGGCTGCCCACGAGCTGCACGAACAGATGGGCTGCATTGTGAGGGAGAACCCTCCTATGGGACTTTACTTCATCGCCGATCCCGACGGGTCATGGATTGAGATCCTCCCGGAATAACCTGTGTAATGGCGTTCGCGAAAGTAATGGTCGACACGAATGTCCTCATCGATTACTTGAACGAGCGGGAGCCATTCTGCAGGGATGCTCGACTTCTCATGATTGCGGCTAATGTGGGCGATGTCGAGCTGTGGCTGTGCGCGTCGCAGCTCACCGACCTTGTGTACATCCTCTCCGACGGGGGCAAGCCTGAGCTGATGGCCGAGACGTTGGAGAGGCTTCGCGTGCTGCGTTCGTTTGTGCGCATAGCTCCCGTCGATTCCTGGTGCGCGGACCGCATGCTCGCGAGCGTCTGGGAGGATCCGGAGGATGCCCTGGTCAACGAGGTCGCACTCCAGATACGCGCGGACTGCATTGTCACGCGCGATGTTTACCTCCAGCAGCATGCCTCATGCCCTGCTTTCGATTGCACGGAGTTCCTCGCATGGTTCGAGAAGACGACGGGCGTCTCCTACGCGGAAGTGCCCGTGTAAACCGCCGTACCTGCGCGCCCCTTCAGACAAAAACTTAAGAAAGTATGAGCTGCTCAATCGTTCGTTAACCACTTCAATCGCTTGATTTACCCGCCTACCATGAGCGCCACAAGGCAGACAGGTGCGATTGCACCGAACAAGTGAAGGGAGCTCGATATGAACGAAGACGTGAAAACGCTGCTCAAGGCGGGCATGTGGGATCTGGCGACCTGCGCCGACAACAAGCCCAACGTTGTCCCGGTGGCGTTCAAGGACGTTACCGACGACGGCGAACTTGTCATTGGCGACGTGTTCCTGCAGACGACGCTCGAGAACATCAAGGCAAACAACGGCCGCATCGCCATCTCGGTCTACGATGCGGAAAAGCTGCAGGGCTATCAGGTGAAGGGCACTGCTCGGTACATGACCGAAGGTGCAGTTGTCGATACTTTCAAGAAGATGGTCGAGGACATGTTCAAGGGTGCGGCAACCGCAAAAGGAGCC
>JBJEHP010000035.1:0-3892 GCA_051876145.1 Coriobacteriales bacterium
CGTTCGGCTCGAGCTTCAGCGCCTTCTCGATCGCTGCATCGCCTTCGACGAGCTTCGTCGCGGCGAAGCGGATGGGGATCTGCGCACGCTCTGCGTGGTCCTCGATGAGGTGCATGACCGCATGGAGGCACCTGTGGACGGCTCCTCCGTGGTCATGGACATCGCAGTAGTCCTGGCGCCCCGGCGTCTCCTGATAGCGTGCGACATGCAGGGCGTGCTGGACGAGCTCGCCGACGCCTTCGCCCTTGACGGCAGAGATCGGCACGACCGGAAGCCCCAGGATATCCTCCATGCGGTTCACGTTGATCGATCCGCCGTTCTCCTGGACCTCGTCCATCATGTTGAGCGCCACGACCATGGGGACATTGAGCTCCATGAGCTGCATCGTGAGGTAGAGATTGCGCTCGATGTTGGTCGCATCGACGATGTTGATGATGCCCTGCGGCTTTTCCTCGAGGATGTAGCGCCGCGAGACGATTTCTTCGCTGGAGTACGGCGACATCGAGTAGATGCCGGGAAGGTCCACGACGTCGGTGTTGGGATGTCCTTTGATCGTGCCGCTCTTGCGGTCGACCGTCACGCCCGGGAAGTTGCCCACGTGCTGGTTGGACCCCGTGAGCTGGTTGAACAGCGTCGTCTTGCCGCAGTTCTGGTTGCCTGCCAGCGCAAAGTGCAGCACGGCGTCTTCGGGAAGCGGCTTCGCCTCGTCTTCCCGGTGGAACCTGCCGCCCTCACCCAAGCCGGGATGGTCGATTTCGAGGCTCGTGTCGTCGGGGTCGAACACAGAGACGTGGCGGCTTGCCTCGGCGGAGCTGAGCGGCTCGACCTCGATGCGCTTCGCGTCGTCGACGCGCAGCGTGAGCTCGTAGCCGTGGACCGTGAACTGCATGGGGTCGCCCATGGGCGCGTATTTCTCGAACGTGATGACCGCGCCGGGGATGATGCCCATGTCGAGGAAGTGCTGCCGGAGCGCGCCTTCTCCCCCAACGGACCTGATCTTTGCCGAATCGCCGAGCTCGAGGGAGCTCAGCAGAACGGGCGCACTGTTTTGACTCATATCGTTTGCGAATCTAGCCAACTTGCCTCGCGTGCCTTCTCTATAGCCTGAACGGATGCGCGCGGCCCACATTTAGCCGTGCGCGTGGTCTTCATCATACTGTAGTTGCTGCATGTGCAACGCTCTGTCGCGGTATTGTTTCCCACAGCGAACAACTGGCGCCGCCCAACAGCTTCGCGTTGCCGCCTGCCGTGGGCAAGGCACCCCCCCACGGCAGGCTTCCGTACGGTGGAGAATCCGTGAATCGGATTCGGGGCTTTCCTTTTGACGCTGTTTGCTTCATACTGGCGTGCGTTCTTCGCGAAATTCTTTCTTAGGTTCATCACCTTACTGGATTCGCCGCAAGCTCATATGCAGGGTCGGCGAACACCACACGTTGACGGCGCTCATGCGCTGCGAGCCGCAAGCTCGATTCAAGGAAGCGGCTCGGGTCGAGCAAAATGCACGCTGCCGGATGCAGGTGCGACCGCGCGTCTTTTGCGCGGGAAACTCAACAACGTGCGAACACGCACATACAACTGAAGAGGTTATTACACATGACGATTTCTTTCGCCGAACTCGGTCTGTCCGCGCCTGTGCTCAAGGCAGTCGAGAAGATGGGGTTCACGTCCCCGACGCCCGTCCAGGAACAGGCTATCCCGGAACTTCTCGCAGGTCATGACGTCTGCGCCGCCGCGGCGACGGGCACTGGCAAGACCGCCGCGTTTCTCCTGCCCACGCTGAGCAAGCTCGGCCACTACGAGAAGGGCGAAGGCCCGCGCATGCTCGTCGTGAGCCCGACTCGCGAGCTCGCAGAGCAGATTGGCCGCGCCTGCCTGCCCATCTCCCGCCAGACCAAGCACTTCATGCTCACCGTGACCGGCGGCACCAAGTACGGTCCCCAGATCAAGCAGCTGCGCCGCGGCATCGACATCCTCATCGCCACGCCGGGCCGCCTGAACGACCTGCGCGAGCGCGGCGTCGTCGACCTGTCCAGCATCGAGGTGCTCGTGCTCGACGAGGCCGACCGCATGCTCGACATGGGCTTTTGGCCCGACATCGAGAGTATCCTCGAGGAAGTGCCCGAAAAGCGCCAGACCGCGCTTTTCTCCGCGACCTTCGACCACAGCGTCATGGGCAAGGTCAACAAGGTCCTCAACGACCCGGTCAAGATCGAGATCGCGCACCACGGCGAGACCGCCGCGACCGTCAACCAGTACGTGCTGCCCATCGACAACAAGAAGAAGCCCGAGCTGCTGCAGGCGACGCTCAACGAGATGGGCGCCGAGCGCGTCATCGTCTTCACGCGCACGAAGCGCCGCGCCGACGAGTGCGCCAAGCTGCTGCACGACGCCGACTTCGTCGCCGAGTCCATTCACTCCGACAAGAACCAGAACCTACGCCGCCGCATCCTCAAGCGCTTCTCGAAGGGGGATACGAACATCCTGGTCGCCACCGACGTGCTCGCACGAGGCATCGACGTCCCAGACGTCGACTACGTCGTGAACTACGACCTCCCCGACGCCGCGGAGGACTACGTGCACCGCATCGGCCGCACCGGCCGCGCCGGCCACGACGGATTTGCAGTCTCGTTCTCCACGCGCGAGTCGCGCAACGAGCTCAACGCGATTCAGAAGCTCATCGACAAGAAACTGCCGATCATGCCCCTCGAGTCGTTCGAAGTCGACCCGACGATCCTCGAGCCCAAGAAAAAGAAGAAGGAGCAGCCCAAACCGAACGCCGAGGGCAAGTACGAGGGCAAGCGCAAGAGCCGCTCGTTCAAGCCTCATGGCAAAAACGGCGCCCGTCGCTATGCGCAGGGCGGCAAGAGCAAGGGCAACGGGTTTGGCAAGGGCGGACGCTCCCAGAACCGCAGCAACGGAAACGGCTACGGTGACAGGCGCCCGGATGGCCGTTCCAATGGCCGCCCGGCAAGCCGCTCCAACGGCCGGCCCAACGGGCGCCCGAACAGCCGTCCCAATGGGCGCAAACGCAGCTTCAACAAGGGACGCGCCCGCACCCACGCGTAAGGCGCGGTATCTAGATAGATCCGGCATCCGCCAATAGCACGCAGCCCGCATGCGAGGTACCGACTCGCATGCGGGCTTTCCTGTGTCTGCGCTTCGCGCCGGAGGGAAACGCGGGGATGACGGGTCTCCGCGCCAATCGGCAGAAACGTCTGAAAGCTATTCCTTGCGCGAAGAGGCGGGGTCGTTGGGATGGAGCTGCACGACCACGATCGCCCCGAAGATGAGCGCGAAGCCGACGAGCATCTTGGGAGTCATGACCTCGCCGAAGAACAGCGCCCCAAACGCGGCGCAGAACACGCTCTCGAGCGAGCAGAGCAGTCCCGCCTCCGCGGGCATGATGTGCTTTTGGGCAACGTTTTGCGCGATGGCTCCGAACGCGGCAGACCCCAAGACCACGTAGGCGATGGGCTCGAGGAATTCAGGCGATGCGAGCACCTCGGCACTCGGCCAGGGTTGCGCCACCATCGCGACCACGAGGGCGAGTATTCCCGCGACGAGCTGCTGGACCACCGTCACGGTGAGGACGTCGTTGTCCTTCATCGTCAGCCCGATCACCACGATCTCGCCGCCGTACAGAAACGCCGACAGGATGCTCACGCCATCGCCTAGCCCGATGGACAGGCTCTCGTTGAGCGACACGAGCCCGATTCCCACCGCGCAGACGAGCGCCGCGCCGATGACGCGGCCGTTGGGGCGCTTGCGCGACACGACCCACCAGATGAATGGCACCGTGATGCAATAGCATGCGCTCAGGAACGCATTCTTGGAAGGCGTCGTCCACTCGAGGCCGATGAACTGCGACCAGAAACCGAGAAACGACACAAGC
>JBJEHP010000036.1:0-3874 GCA_051876145.1 Coriobacteriales bacterium
GTGAAGGCACGCTACCTCCACAGCGACATCGGGACGGTCGAGCGCGTGGAGATCTTGCGCGACCTGCGCCTGGGCGTGTTCGACGTGCTCGTGGGCATCAATCTGCTGCGCGAAGGCCTCGACTTGCCCGAGGTCAGCCTGATCGCGATTCTGGACGCCGACAAGGAAGGGTTCCTGCGCAACAAGCGCAGCCTCATCCAGACCATCGGCCGCGCGGCACGCAACGCCGACGGGCACGTCGTCATGTACGCCGACACCATCACCGACTCGATGCGCATCGCGCTCGACGAGACGGCGCGCCGCCGTCGTATCCAGATGGCCTACAACGAGGAGCACGGGATCGAGCCAAAGACGGTGCGCAAGGCCATCAGCTCCATCATGGACGAGCTCGAGCAGGGCAAGGACGCAAGCGAGATCTCGACGTCCGAGGCGCTCGCCCAAGAAGTCTCCGAGCTGGGCAAGGACGAGGTCATGCGCATGATCCACGCGCTCGAGGAGCAGATGGCGGAAGCCTCGCAATCGCTCGACTTTGAGGCGGCGGCACGTCTGCGCGACCAGGCGGTGAGCCTGCGCGCGCAGGTCGAGAGCACCGACGAGGAAGACGCCCTCAAGCGTCTCAAGTCGACGGCGCGCAAGGGCTCGTTTGCGGGCACGCGCAAAAACATCGGCAAGCATCGACGCTGAGGGGCAGCACACGCCCCTCAGCTCAGCCAGGGACGACCTCGTCATAGGCGCTCTCGTGCTTTTTTCCGCATACCGCGCATCCCGTCTCGCGGTAGTAGTCGACGACGCGCTCCGTAAAGCTCGTGTCGTGGTACTTCGAGCAGACGGGGCACTTGGAAAGCACGCGTGTGACGCTGCTGCCGTGTCGCACGGTCGTGGCGGTGGATGCCGGATGGTAGACGGTCTTGTAGACGGGTTCGCGTTGGACGGCAGTGTGGTGCACGACCTTCGTATGCTGCCGGGCAGTAGGTTGCCCCGTCGCTTCGCGGGACGCGCTCGTATCCGATGTACTGCTTGACGAGGAAGACGAAGGGGGAGAGGTGCTTTGCTGCGGCGGCGGAGTTGCCTGCTCCTCGGAAGCTGCGCCTCCCTCTGCAGAGCCGGCAGCCGCGGCTTCGCCCGCGGTATCCTGTGCCGCTTCCGTTTCCTCTTGCCCCTCTGGCAGCAGCGCCGAGATGACCCCGAACGCGGGTTCGTCGCCTGCGGGAGCTTCGCTCGAGGTGGTGCTGCGGTGTGTGTGCGCTGCTGCCGAGCGCTCTTCAAGACGCGCGTCTCCGATGGACGCGCAAAGGCTCGCGATGCCGATCAGGCACACGAAGATTGAAGCCGCGAGCATGAGCACGTGGTGCTTGCTGCTTGTTTGAATGCGGCGCCTGTTCCCCCCAGAACCGACGACTGCCAAACGAGCTCCTTGTTATCTGGTGACCATGAGAACGATGATGACGATGATGAGGATGATGAAGCCGAGCGCTTCGAGGCGGACCATCCAGGCACCGCGGTTCTCCTTCTTGATGGCGCGGGCGATATCGTTTTCGTCCATCTCGGGGTGGGTGAGCTTGAGGAACTCCGCATAGGTCATGTCCTCGGGGATGATGACCTTGCCGTCTTTGTCACGAGGGAGCTTGTTGTGGTCGAACTCGCGCACGCGCTCGACGCGCTGCTTGCTCGATTCCTTTTCGGCCTGTTTTTGCTCGTCAGTCATGTTGCTCCTCACAAATCGTAGGTTAGAGGGCAGTGTAGCGTACCCATGAGACAGAAGCGTGCGCGACTGGGCGAACGGCGGCATATTTCAGCAGTATTTAAGGAACGGAAGGTATCTGTGTCGGGGTATGCTAACGTGCGTATGTACGAGAACCGAGCTGGAGGGTGTATGACCTCACTGAAACGCGCCTTGATCGTCGCCTGCGCCGTTGCGCTCGCCGTCTGCGGGTGCTTTGCGCTTGCAGGCTGCGGCAAGCAGGCTGCGGCAACCTGGGCGCATGGCGATGTGTCCGAAGAGGACGTGACGAAGACCATCGAGAACATGCGGACAAATTACGGCCTGACCGACGATGCGACCTGGGCGTCGTTCATCGCGATGAAGGCGTACGACTCGAGCGCGAACTCCGATGGGCAGACGACGACGGACGGCACGGTCGCCGACCTGCGCACCTACGTCATCAACCAGCTGCTCAAGACCGACATCATCGACTACGAGGTCAAAGAGCAGAACATCACCGTCTCCGACGACGAGCTCGACGCCTACGTCGACCAGCAGCGCCAGGCGGTCGAGAGCCAGTACATGGCGGGCGTCTTCGAGAGCTACCTGCAAAAGCAGGGCTACAAGAGCCTCGACGAGTACAAGGAGCAGGCGCGCAAGGCGCTCGCGGAGCAAAAGCTCGCCGAGCAAAACGGCGCGAGCGAAGACGACGAGAGCGCCTGGGACTCGTATGTGGATGGGCTGATGCAGAACGCCGACATCCACATCAACGACATGCCGAGCGGCCTTTCCTGCGACGTCGACCTGTCATCCGCAACCGCGACGCTGTCCGGCAACACCTCCGATGCGACTTCGAGCGAGGGAGACGCCACCCAGGACACGAGCAGCACCGACTCATCCAGCAACTAGCACGGCACGACACAAAAGGGGAGCACAGATGTACACGAAAAAGACCGTCAGGGACATCGACGTCGCGCACAAGCGCGTTTTGCTGCGCGTCGACTTCAACTGCCCGCTCTACAACGGCATCGTCATGGACGATACGCGTATCCGCGAGGCGCTGCCGACCATCCAGTACCTGATCGACCACAACGCGCGCATCATCATCGCGTCGCACCTGGGCCGTCCGAGCGGGCACGGCAAGTTCGAGAGCGAGTTTTCGATGATGCCCGTCGCGATGCGCCTCATCCAGCTGCTCGGCAAGCCGGTCTCGGTCATCGGCGGCAGCCAGATTGCGGGAGAAGACGCGCTGAGCGCCTCGCTCGCCCTCAAGGACGGCCAGGTCATGATGCTCGAGAACCTGCGCTTCGACGACGGCGAGAAGGCCAACGACCTGCGCTTCGTGCACCGTCTGGCATCGCTGTGCGACATCTACGTCAACGACGCGTTTGGCGCAGCTCACCGCGCACATGCCTCCATCAGCGGCGTCCCCGAGTTCGTCCCGGCTGTGAGTGGCCTTCTGCTCGCGAAGGAAGTCGATACGCAGCAGAGCATGCTCCACGACCCCGAGCGCCCCTTCGTCGCCATCCTGGGCGGTTCGAAGGTCTCCGACAAGCTCGGCATCATCGAAAACCTCCTCGACGTCGCCGACACGATCATCATCGGCGGCGCGATGTGCTTTACCTTCCTGGCGGCCAAGGGCCTTGCCGTCGGCACGTCCAAGATGGAGCCCGACATGGTCGGCGAGGCGCGCAAGATCATGGAGACGGCCGAGGAACGCGGCAAGGAGCTGCTCATCCCCGTCGACGTCGTCTGCGCGGACGTGTTCGCCGAGGGTGCCAAGACCAAGACGACGAGCGTCGAGGACATCCCCGAGGACATGATGGGCCTCGACATCGGCCCCGAGACCTGCGAGCTGTACCGCAGCGCCATCATGGGCGCCAAGACCGTGTTCTGGAACGGCCCCATGGGAGTGTTCGAGTTCCCGTCGTTCGAGAACGGCACGCGCCGCGTGGCCGAGGCCGTTGCCGATTCGCCCGCGAAGAGCATCATCGGCGGCGGCGATTCCGTCGCGGCGGTCAAGAAATTCGACCTCGCCGACCAGATGTCGTTCATCTCGACGGGCGGCGGCGCCTCCATGCGCCTGCTCGAGGGCAAGCCGCTCCCGGGCGTCGAGGCGCTCATGGACAAGGACGACGCGGCTGCTCAGGACTAGCTTTTTCGACGAGAAGG
>JBJEHP010000037.1:0-3866 GCA_051876145.1 Coriobacteriales bacterium
GCCCTCTTTCGTGATGATGATCTTTTTGAAGCTGTCATCGACCTTCTTGAGCGAACGTTGCTCCTGTGCAGCCTTTGCCTCATCTGGCAGGGCAAACGCCGACTGAATATAGAGACGCTGGCTGCCCTTGTTGCAGATGAAGTCGATTTCAAGCTGCGCGCGCCGATACGTCCCTCCTGCATCCTTTACGGCCGTATTTACAACACCCACATCGACACCAAACCCACGCCCCACAAGCTCGTTGTAGATAACGTTTTCCATGATGTGCGTCGGCTCCATCTGGCGAAAATTCATGCGTGCGTTTCGCAAACCCAAGTCCGAAAAGTAGAACTTGTATGGCGAGCCGATGTACCTCTTCCCCTTGACGTCGTAGCGTTTGGCTTTGCTGACCAAAAACGCGTCCATGAGATACGAGATGTAGCGATCAACCGTTTCGGGAGCTATCGTGACATGCATTTCGCTATTGAACGTTGCCGATAGCCGCGAGGAATTGGTGAGCGAGCCGATTGCCGATGAGAGGATGTCGATGAGGGTTTCGAGATTGCCCTCGTCGCGCACATGGTTCCTGTCGACGATGTCTCGGATATAGAGCTCATCAAAAAGCCCCTTGAGGTAGGCGACCTTTTCTTCGGAAGTCTTTCTCGAAAGAACCGCCGGAAGACCTCCGTACGTAGCGTATTCCTCGTACCCGTCGCGTTTATCACCGCTATATGCGCCCATGAACTCCGAAAAGCTCAGCGGTGTCATTTTGATTTCCTGGCCACGCCCCCTGAACTCTGTGGCGATATCGCGAGAAAGCAGCTTCGCGTTCGATCCCGTCACATACACGTCGACGTCTTCGATGCCATTCAAGTCGATGAGCACGTCGGAAAAATCGCTCAGCAGCTGAACTTCGTCGAGGAGCACGTAGCGCTTGCCCTCTGCGTGTTCCAGCCGGCCCTTCACGTAAGGATAGAAAACGTCGGGATCGCGATATTGCTTGTTCCTGAAAGCATCGAATGCCATTTCGATGATGTTGTCCTTGGGGACGCCCTGATCGAGCAGATAGTTCTTGAACAGGGTGAACACGAGATAGGACTTACCACAGCGCCTGATACCGGTGATTACCTTCACTTGGTCTGACCCCATCGTGCCGATGAGTGTCTGCAGGTATTTCGGCCGCTGGATAATCATGACCGCTCCTATCTGAATTTTGCGCAAGTACTTGCATTTTTTTCAGATAACATTTTACCTCGCTGACTCCCCAGAAGATACGTCTATCTGAATTTTGCGCAAGTACTTGCATTTTTTTCAGATAGGTTCTTACGGCGAGGGGGCGGGCCGGGGTGTCCTTTCGTGCCAAAATGACACGATACCCACGGCCCCTCGTGTCATCGGACCCCTCGTGTCACGCGGATGCCGCGCACAGCTCGAGCTGGTGGATCACGTCGATATGCTGAGGGCATGCATGCTCGCATTGGCCGCAGGAGATGCAGGCGTCCGCCACATTGCCCTTTTGTGCCAGCTCGGCATAGGCCACGCGAAAGCCCTCCGCATCGCCTTGTTGGTAGCGCAGGTTTGCAGCCGCGAAGATCTCGGGGATGGGAATCTGCTTTGGGCAGCCCTTCGTGCAGTAATGGCATGCGGTGCAAGGGATGCCCGACTCCTTGCCCATGATGCGCTGCGCTTCGGCGATGACGCTCCGCTCACGCTCGTCGAGCGGCTTGAAGTCGCGCATGTAAGAGGCGTTGTCTTGCATCTGGGCGAGGTTCGACATGCCCGAAAGCACAGTGAGCACGCCGTCGAGCGAGGCCGCGAACCGGATCGCCCACGATGCGTAGGTAGCGTCCGGGTCCGCTTGGTCAAGCAGCTCGCGCACCGCGCGTGGCGGCTTGGCAAGCGAGCCGCCCTTCACCGGCTCCATGACGATGACGGGTTTGCCGTGGGCCCGCGCCACCTCGTAGTTGGCGCGCGAGGCGATGCGCTTGTTCTCCCAGTCGGCATAGTTGATCTGCAGCTGCACGAAGTCCATCTCGGGATGGACGCTCAGGATTTCCTCGAGCAGGTCAGGTCCGCCGTGGAAGGAGAAGCCTGCCTGCTTGACGAGCCCCTTGCTCTTGAGATCGGCCACGTACTCCCAGATATGGTAGCGGTCGTAGCTGCGATAGTTCTGTCCCATGAGCCCATGCAACAGGTAGTAGTCGAAATACTCCAGCCCCGTGCGCTTCAGGCTCGTGTAGAACTGCTTTTTCGCCGCCTTTTCGTTGCGCACGAGCATCCAGGCGTTGAGCTTGGTCGCAAGCTCGAACTCTTCGCGCGCATGCCGGCTCACGAGCGCCTTGCGGGCGGCCTCTTCCGAACCCGGGTAGACATAGGCGGTGTCGAAATAGCGAAAGCCCGATTCCAAGAAGAGGTCGACCATCTGCTTGATCTGCTCGATGTCGGTTTTCAGGCCCTTGCGGGGCAGCCTCATCAGACCGAACCCGAGCTTGGGATAGTTCCGCAGTTCCTCGGCGTCCATTAGCTCCACCTTTCATCACGCTGCTGTCCGAGCCAGACGGCAAGCCACAGGATACCGCGCGATGCCGCCTCGCCGCTCACGCATGACCAGTGCACCAGAATCGACACGCCAAACGTGACGGAAGCGTCGCATTTCCGCGTTGTAATTAAAACATACCGCCAGTTTCCCATGTGCAACATTAACAGCAACACAGTCATGCTCACCGTCAACAGGAAAGAGGACCGTATGGAACAGCTCCGCAGCAAAAGCGGATTCATCTGCGATATGGACGGCGTGATCTACCACGGGGACCGTCTGCTCCCCGGCGCCAAGGAATTCATCGAATGGCTCAAGACAAGCGGGAAGAAGTTCCTCTTCCTCACCAATTCGAGCGAGAAGACCCCGCAAGACCTGCACGACAAGCTCGCGCGCATGGGCGTCGACGTCGGCGCCGACCACTTCTACACAAGCGCGCTCTCGATGGCCCGATTCCTCTCGAGCCAGATGCCCGGCTGCAAGGCCTACGTGATCGGCGCGCACGGCCTCACGACTGCGCTCGCCGAAGTGGGCGTTACCATGACCAGCGAGAACCCCGACTACGTAGTGGTGGGAGAGACGCCCAGCTACGACTACGAGAGCATCGTGACCGCGTCGATCCTGGTGAGCAACGGAGCACGTCTGGTCGCCACGAACAGCGACATCTCGGCGCCCTTCGAGGGCGGAATCAGACCGTCTTGCGGCGCCCTTGTCGCTCCCATCGAAGAGGCAACCGGCAAGAAGGCCTACTTCGTGGGCAAGCCCAACCCGCTGATGATGCGTACTGGTCTGCAGCTGCTCGGCGTGCATTCGTCCGACGCCGCCATCGTGGGCGACCGTATGGACACCGACGTCATCGCCGGCATCGAAACGGGCCTCGACACCTGCCTCGTGCTCTCGGGCGTTACGAGCGAAGAGGACCTTGCCAGCTTCCCCTACCGGCCGCGTCTGATCGCGGCGGGTGTGGGCGAAATCATGGCGGCGTAAGCAGCGCGGCAAGAAGGGCGCCCCTCGCCTGGCGCGGAGGGACAGGCCGGGGTGTCCCTCCGCGCCGAAGTGACACGATATCCACGGCCCCTCGTGTCACTTCGGCACCCTGCGGGCTAAAGCGCCACGCTCCAAGCTGGCTCGATGCCGTAGCGTTTCTTGAACGAGTCGCTTAAAGCGAAGGCAACCGGATTCCTGCCGCGTACCTTCGTCACGGCGCCCCGCTCCTCAAGCGTGCGCATATAACGCCGCGCACTCTGCTCCCCGCGTCCGATATGCGCGGCGATTTCTGCAAGAGGCGCATCGCCGAACAGGCCGAACGTTTCGTACTGCATGAGCATGAAAAGCGCCTGCGCCTCCTGCT
>JBJEHP010000038.1:0-3855 GCA_051876145.1 Coriobacteriales bacterium
AGCTCTCGCCGTAACCTCGGAACCACCATCGGCGGCATCATCACGATTTTCCTGTCCCTGCTCATGATCGGCGTCACGATCGTGTTCTCGGTCATGATCGGCAACCTGGCCCAGTCCTTCGAAGACGAGGTCAACGTACGCCTGTACATCTCGGACAACGCGACCGACGAGCAGATCCAGGCACTCGACGACTACCTGGGCACCCTCACCAACACCGAGGGCAATATCGCGTCGGTCGATTTCAGGAACAAAGACCAGGTCCTGCAGGACTTCACCAACCAGACGACCAACAACCCCGATATCGTCAACCAGCTCGACGGCAACCCGCTGCCGCGCACCTACGTCATCACGCTCGTCGACACGAAGAAGGTCCACGAGACCGTCGACAAGATCTTGTCGAGCGATACGTTCACGTCGATTGCCGACAACTCCGAGGACCCGTCCGATTCCGTCAAATACGGGCAGGGCACGGTCGAGCGCCTGTTCGCCGTCACGAACCTGATCAGGTACGCCTGCGTCGTAGCGGTCGTTCTGCTCGTGTTCATCTCGCTCGTGTTCCTGAACAACACGATCCGCCTGGCCATTCTGGCGCGTCGCAGGGAGATCTCGATCATGCGACTCGTCGGCGCCACCAACGGCTTCATACGAGGGCCGTTCCTCATGGAAGGTGCGCTGCAGGCGCTCGTGGGCGCAATACTCGCCATCATCGTGATCTCGATCATGCGTGCGACGCTCATGCCCTCGCTCGAGCATGCGGTAAGCTTCCTGCCGCTCTCGGTCGACCCGAGCACCTACGGGCTCATCTACGTGGTGCTGATCGTCGCCGGCATCGCCATCGGCATGCTCGGCTCCGCCATCGCCATGCGCCGCTACCTCAAAGTCTGATCGATGCAGCCTGACACCAACAACGCACACGAGGCCTTCTCTGCTACAGGGGAGGCCTTCGTGGATTTTTGCGAGACTATTGCCGCGCTGCGGGCCCCCGACGGCTGCCCCTGGGACAGGGAGCAGACGCATGCGAGCATCGCGAGCAACATGATCGAGGAGGCGGCAGAGGCAGTCGATGCCATCGAGCGTGACGACGTGCGCCATATGCGCGAAGAGCTCGGCGACGTGCTGCTGCAGGTAGTCCTCCAAGCCCAGATAGCCGCCGATAACGGCGAGTTCACCATCGACGATGTCATCGCCGACATCCAGTCCAAGATGGTCCGCCGCCACCCGCACGTCTTTGGCGTGGAGACCTCGCTTGCGGCCGCGGGCTTCTCGCCGCGCGAGGTCGAGGAGGCGACGACCCCCGGGCGCGTGCTCGACATGTGGGAACACATCAAGGCGCACGAGCGCAAGCTCGAGCAGGACACCGCGCGTAAGGAGGCGCTTGCCCAGGGGCTCGATCCCGATGCGCCGCGCCCGCTGCTCGACGACGTGCCTCGAAGTCTGCCCGCCTTGCAGCAGGCGCAGAAGATCTCCAAGAAGGCGGTGAACGCGGGGTTCGAGTGGGACAGCGTCGAGGACGTCTGGGCAAAGGTCGACGAGGAGGTCGGCGAGTTTCTCGAGGCCGAGCCCGGCAGCGCGCACGCGGCCGAGGAGTTCGGCGACGTGCTGTTCACGCTCGTCAATGTGGCCCGCAAGGAGCACATCGACGCGGAGGCGGCTCTTCGCACGGTCTGCACAAAATTCCGCAGGCGCTGGGCTATTATGGAGCAGCATGCTTACGAAGACGATAAGCAGCGGATTGACACGCTCCCGCGCACTCGACTCGAAAGTCTGTGGGACCAAGCTAAAGAAGAGCTGAGAAAGGATCAACAATGAGCGTCATCATCGATGTGTACGGTCGCGAAGTTCTCGATTCTCGCGGTAATCCCACGGTCGAGGTCGAGGTCGCGCTGGACGATGGCTCCTTCGGCCGTGCAACGGTTCCTTCTGGCGCCTCGACCGGGCAGTTCGAAGCCGTCGAGTTGAGGGATCCCGAGTCTGCTCGCTACCTTGGCAAAGGCGTGCTCACCGCTGTCGACCACGTAAACGAAGAGATTGCCGATGCGCTCATCGGCATGGAGGCCACCGATCAGCGCGCCATCGACCAGACGCTCATCGAGCTCGACGGCACTCCCAACAAGGGCAAGCTCGGCGCTAACGCCATCCTCGGCGCGTCTCTGGCAGTTGCCAAGGCGGCGGCGGAATCTACCGAGCTCACGCTCTACAGCTACATCGGCGGCGCCAATGCGCATCTGCTTCCCACCCCCATGATGAACATCCTCAACGGCGGCGTGCACGCCGACAACAGCGTTGACTTCCAGGAGTTCATGATCATGCCCGTCGGAGCGTCCACGTTTGCGGAAGGCCTGCGCTGGTGCGCCGAGATCTACCACACCCTCAAGAACGTGCTCAAGGAGAAGGGCCTTTCCACGGGCGTCGGCGACGAGGGCGGTTTTGCCCCCGACCTCAAGACCAACGCCGAGCCCTTCGAGCTGATCACCGAGGCTTGCCTCAAGGCCGGCTACACCCCGGGCGAGCAGATCCGATTCGCCATGGACCCGGCCTCGACCGAGTTCTACAACCCCGAGACCGGCATGTACGAGCTCAAGGGCGAGGGCAAGTCGTTCACGAGCGAGCAGATGGTCGACTACTGGGAGGCGCTCGTCGCCAAGTACCCGATCGTCTCGATCGAAGACGGCATGGCAGAGGAGGACTGGGACGGCTGGAAGATGCTCACCGAGCGCATCGGCGACCGCGTCCAGCTCGTGGGCGACGACCTGTTCGTCACCAACGCCGAGCGCCTGCAGAAGGGCATCGACCTCGGCGTCGCCAACGCCATCCTCATCAAGCTCAACCAGATCGGCAGCCTGACCGAGACGCTCGACACCATCGAGCTCGCCAAGAAGAACAACTACGCCTGCATCGTCAGCCACCGCTCCGGCGAGTCGGAAGACACGACCATCGCCGACCTGTCCGTTGCCGTCAACTCCGGCCAGATCAAGACGGGCGCCCCGTGCCGCACCGACCGCATCGCGAAGTACAACCAGCTCATCCGCATCGAAGAAGAGCTCGGCGCTTCTGCTGACTACGCGGGCAACGACGCGTTCTACAGCATCAGCAAATAATGACCTTTAGCTGCGCGGGGGGGTGCCAGTGCGTGCCCTCCCGCGCAGTCGTATATGTACCAGGACGATAACCGGGATGCCGAATACCGCAAAACCAAACTCAAGTGGATCCCTCAGACGACGGGTCGACCGCGCCGCGAAGGCGACTGCCGACCAGCGCCGTGAGCGTGCCCAAGGCCAGTCCGCGCGCCGCGATGCGAGCGCAGGGCGGCGCACCCGCCAGGCTGCTCCCACGACCTCTTCTTCGCGCACCCGGTCTTCGAGCGGCTCGCACACCAGGCACGGCGACGACGCTACGCACATTTCGGGGGCGTCTCGCTCGGGCAGCAGGCAGCACGCGGGCGAGCGTGACCGCTCGGCAGGGCGCACGCGTTCGGACGGCACCTCCCGTACACGCTCCTCGAACTCTTCCCGCTCGCGCGGGCAGCAGGAGCAGGGGCGCGCAAAGCAGGCATCTCAGCAGGCGGCGGGCGCCGTCGCATCGGTCGTCTCGAATGCGGCTTCAAACGTCGCGTCGGGCGCAAGCGAGCTTGCCGGGCGCTTCATGCTCACGGGCGCCAAGCGCGTGGCCGCCATCGTGGCCATCGTCGTCTTGCTCGCCATCGTCATCCTGTACCCCGTCGGGCGGACCTACTATCAGACGATCCGCGACGAGCAGCGCACGCAGGCGCAGGTCGATGCCGTGCAGGCGTACAACGACGCCATCTCGGCCGAAAACGACTCGCTCAACACCGACGAGGGCGTCGAGGCCGAGGCG
>JBJEHP010000039.1:0-3816 GCA_051876145.1 Coriobacteriales bacterium
GTCGAAGTACGGCGTGTTCACGTGGATCGTGAGGAACATGTCGTAGTCGACGTCGTAGCGCGGCGGCTCGTAGGAATGCTCCATGCCGTCGTCATCTGTCCAGTGCAGCTCGCTGCGCGACTCGCGGATCTCGGTATCGCACCCGGTCACCTGCGAGAAGTCGAGCACGTCGGGATTGGCATCGCGCCAGCGCCCGCCCGTCGTGACGAGAAAGCGCTGGGCATCCTCGTCGAGCAGGACCTTCGTGTCGTTGCCGAGCGTGCGCGTCACGTTGAACTGCGCGACACGCTCCTTGTTTGCCTCGCGCCAGGCGAGCTGGTCGGAGATTTCCGCCACCGTGCTGTGCCTTCGCTCGCTGAAGAACGGCGAAAGCTTCGACGCGCATTCCTTGCAGAGGTTGCCGTCTTCGAGCTTGCGATTGCCCAGCAGCCCAATCTCGCCTCCGCAGACGGAGCACGCCTTTTTCTCGAACATCTTTCCGAACAAGCCCATGATCGACCCCCTTGCCTCGAAGGTGTGTTTTCGCACCTTCATTGTGGCGGGGAAGCCCCATGGGCTTAAGCTACCTGCGTCCCATTTGGCAGCGCCACAGTGTGCCATGTGGCTCACCAAGGCGTTTGATCATGCGCCGCTCGTGCTCCCGCAAACGCTCAGGACGTGGCAGGCCCGCCCGGCTCGGGAGGCTCGTCGGGCGCGAGCTGGGGGACGATGAGACCGTCGGCCACGGCATGCACCGCCAGGCGCAAAATGCTGTCGTAGCCGGTCTTTGCCAAGATCTCGGAGATGTGCCGCTTGACGGTCCCCTCGCTCATGTACAGGTCATGAGCGATTTCTTTACGCGACTTGCCCTCGCAGACGCAACGCAGGATGGCGATCTCGGTATCGGAGAGTTTGGCGGCGCCCGAGAACATGCTCGAGCGCGTACGCGGGAACGTCGAGTAGCCGTCGGCGGTCGATGTGATGATGGCGGCGAGCTCGGACGTGCCCACGTTCTTGTACACGAAGCTGTCGGCGCCGGCGCTTTTTGCCTGGTCGATGAAGGTGATCTCGGGCATTCCCGTCATGACCACGACCTTGACGTCGGGGAACTCCTTCTTGATGACGCGCGTGGCGGAGATGCCGTTCGCGTCGTTTTCCGTGCACACGTCCATCAGCACGACATCGACGTCGTGCGTGCGCACGGCCGCCGCCGCGAGCTCGGCATTGCCGATGCTGCACACGACGTGCATGTCGGGCAGGGCGTCGAGCGCGGCAGAGAGCGACTCGCGCAAGATGACCTGGTCTTCAACGATGAGAATGCGAATCATGGGAATCCTCCTTTGCATCGGGAGAGCAGTCGTGCGCTTCGTGCGGAGCAAGCGGTAGGCGCGCTTGCAGGGAAAACGGAGCGGCAGAGACGACCTCGAACGCGCCACCCGCTTCCTGAGCGGCCGCGCGCATCCCTGGCAAGCCGAGCCCTTCCACCAGATGAGCCGGAGCGGGGGCTCCGTTGTTCGAGACGGTGAGCGTGCACTCATCTCCTGCACAGGAAATCGCGACGTCGACGCGCGCCGCCTGCCCATGCTTGACGGCATTGGTCGCCGCCTCGCGGATGATGCTGACACATGCCGCTGCGGCTGCTTGCTCTTGCGGAAGCGATCCGTCCACGACGATTGCGCAGCCCACGAGCGAGAACGCGTCGGCGATGGAAGCGAGCTCGGCGGACGGGTCCACCTCGTCTGCGACGGCGATGTCTTGGGTAATGCCGTGCAGCAGCTCCTTCACGCGGGCGAGCTCCTCGGCCGTGGGGTCATCTTTTTCCAGATAGCGGTGCAGGATGGAGAGCTTCTGGCCGATGGTATCGTGCACGCGCGAGCGCATCTTGCGCAGGGCGTCCGCCCGGGCAACCGCGCGCACGTCCGCGAGCGATTCCTCCAGCTCGCGATTTGCCGCCGAAATCAGACTGTTCGTGCGCGCGATGGCATTATTGAGCGCCTCTTCTTCCGTTACGTCGGCGGCGGTGATGCAGCGGCAGTGCCTGGCGCGCAGCATGACATGGCAGATATCGAATAGCAGCGTCGAGCCGTCCGGCATGACGACGCGCAGCTGGCGCAGCGCCTCGTAGGGATCCTCCGGCTCCGCGTCCCGCTCGCTGCCGGGCGCCCCGCGCCCCGCCCGCACGAGGAACATGGCAATCTCATCGGCAGACGAGAGGTCGGCAGGCGCACTCAAGCCGTTCAGGCAAGAGCGCATGCGGTTGTTCATGAACACGACGCGTCCGTGCATGTCCGCATACAGCACGCCCTCGGGCAGCACGTCGAGCGCATCGACACACGAGAGCGGCGAGGGCTGGTTCTGGAGCACGACCCGGTCGACCGCCAGGTTGCTCGCCGTGCGAAACAGAACGTATCCGCATTCCACGATAATCAGGAAGACATAGAAATCGCCGAGCGCGGACACGAACGACGGAGTGAAGCAGAGGAGCAGCACCGCCTCCACGCTCTCCCAGGCACGGCGGCAGCGCACCGCAACGAAGACCGCGAGCAGTGCGCACGGCACGCTCACGTACAGCAGCAGATCGGCGGGCAGTCTGAAGGCGAAGAGGTACACGGACCCGCTCACGTTGCCGGTCACCGACAGTTGGACGATGGCGACGCAGACGAAGAGCTGCACGACCAAGGAAAACTCGTATGCGCATCTGAGCGGCGACGAATCGGCGCGTTTGGTGCACAGCAGCGCATGCGCAAGTTGCCCGCACACAAGCAGGAACAGGCACGCGTAGAGCGCATGGGCAACGGGAGTATGCACCGACAGAACGTTCACGAGCCTGCCTCCTCCCGCACGAGCAGCTCGACGCGCACAGTTGAGTCTTCGAGGGAGACCGAGGGAGACTGTCCCGCTCCATGCGGTGATTCCAGCGATCGGCACGCATCCCCCAACGCTTCCGCGCATGCGTCCACACACTGCAGCACGCCGCGAACGCGGACATCGCCCGACGTGGGCACCTGCTGCACGTAGAGCATCACGACGGCATCATCGAGCCCGCATGCAGCGTCCGCAAGGTCGTACAGGCAATCGTAGACCGCACTCGCAGCATGCGCCGAGACCGGCCGGGCAACGTCGACGAGCGCGCCACATTCGATGCCGACCCCGCGCATGTCACTTACAATCTGGCCAAGGCCGAGCCGCAGGCTCTCCGGCGGGACGTTGGAGCCCTGCTTGCTCCCAAGCGTGAGCGCCCCTTGTTGTTTGCACCAGCTCACGAGTAACTTGGCCTGGGAGAGCTGGCCACGCGCGTGCGCTGGGTCGTCCGGCAGCGCGTCGAGCAGGCTGTCGATGCGCGCGACCTTTTCTGCCAAGGTCTCGGTAATGTCATCCGCAATCTGGGCCTCCTCGCGCTGGCGCGCGAGCGTGCGCTCGAGCTCGCTTTGGTGAGAGAGCGCCCGGTTGCGGCGCTTGAGCTGGGCACGCTGGCGCTCGAGCTGGGCGCGCTGCTCCACGAGCGACGAGACGTCCTTCCTGGCGAGCGCGTATCCGCCCAGCACCGCATACACCGTGTAGCTGGACCTCGGCATTTTGGAAAAGTGCAGCGTCACGGGGCCGTCGGAATGTTCCGCCACGTGGACAGCGCGTGTGGCAAGGTGCTCGGGCAGGGGCTTTGCCGCATTCGACTGCGCGCAGACGCGCCCCTTCCCGTCGAGCACGCGCACGTCGTAGGGCACGGTCTCGAACAGCGCGCCGTACCGTGCGTACGAGGGAAGAATCCCCAGCTCGAGCGCACATTCCAGCCCGATCATGACGAGCAGGGACTGCATGGCCGTCAAATTGAGCGAAAAG
>JBJEHP010000040.1:0-3813 GCA_051876145.1 Coriobacteriales bacterium
TGGCAGGTTCCAAAACGGGTTGATGCGCTCGTCGAGCAGTTGCGCGGAAGCGGCGGAGTTGGCGAGATGGTACGAGGGTATGAAGCTGATGTCGTCGAGGTAGCGCGACACGAGGTAGTCGAAGGTCTCTTTGGGCATATAGCGCCCGTCGAGCACGAACTTGAAGTCGTCTTCGACGGCGGGCCGGTAGAGGGTGTCTATCCTCGCCTTGAACTCGGGTTCTTTGTTGTTGAACAGCTTGTCGTAGAACGAGGGGCGGCGCATGACGCAGCGCACGAGCGACTTGAAGAAGTCGCTCAGATCCAAGGAGCGGGCGCCCGTCTCGAAATGCACGTAATAGGGGAGCATCTCCGGGCTGTCCTCGGAAGAAAGCGGGGCTTCGAGCAGGCGGTCTGCCGGGACATTGGCCGTGAGCTCATCGGCGAGGTCGTGCCTGAAGACGTACATCGCCACGTCGTATTTACCTTCGAAGTGGTAGTAGAACGTGTTGCGGTTGATCCCCAGCTCCTTGATGATCTTCGCGATGTGCACGCTTCTCATCGAAGAGGCTTCCGTGATGTCGACGACGGCGTCTACGATTTTCTGCTTCATCGCGCTTTTCATGGTGAGAGACGCTTCCTGCAGGAGTAGGGATGGGGTTAGCTAGTTATTATCAAAAACTGTCTATTAAATTATGAGCGTTTCCTGAGCAAAATAGAAGGCGGAAACAAGAATCACGCCAGGTGTCTTCTAACGGATTTTGGGGATTATGGCGGATTGTCAGCGAGCGAGGGTGGTACTGAATCCGGTCTGAAAGCTTCGCACCCAATGCCTCTACTAAGGCGATGAATGGGCAATGTGCAGCTCGATGAGGGTAATTGTGGGCAGTGCTGCACAAGGCTCGGCGCTGAGAAGTGAGCTGTGGTGCGAAGCACCTAAAATGGATTGAGTGTGGCTTCCACGGAAAAGGAGAGATACGCATGGACTTTGGGTACACGGACGAACAAGAGCTGCTCGTCGATAGCATCAAGGAATTCTGCGAGCGCTACACCAGCGAAGAACAGATTAAGGAGATGTACAAAGACCACAAGATGAGCGAGGAGCTCACGAGCGCCTGGATGGAAAACGGGTTCGGCCTGATGGGCATCCCCGAGCAGTACGAGGGCATCGACACCGACCTCGTCACGCTGGGCATCCTCACCGAGGAGTTCGCGCACTACTCCGGCTGCATGCTCCCCACGCTCAACAACACGCTTGCCATGCGCGACTTCATCGACTTCGGCGCATCGCCCGAGCAGATCGAAGAGGCCATGGGCTCGTACCTCGAGGCCGGTCAGCCCATTTTCTCGCTCGGCTTCTCCGAGCCCGGAGCGGGTTCCGATAACCAGGCCATGACCTGCGTGACCAAGAAGCAGGAAGACGGAACCTACCTGCTCAACGGCCAGAAGACCTGGGTTACCCAGGGCGAGATCTTCCCCAACGTACTTGTGATTGCAAAAGACGAGGACCCCTCGCGCCAGAACCGCAATATGTCCATGTGGATCATCCCGCGCGAGACCGAGGGCCTTTCCACAGCGCCGCTCAACAAGATCGGCCAGCAGGCCAGCGCATTTTGCGAGATGTACTTCGACGACGTCAAGCTGACCGAGGACATGCGCATCGGCGAGCCGGGCAAGGGCTTTTTCAACCTCATGAAGAACTTCGAGACCGAGCGCTGCCTCATCGTCGCGCAGTGCATCGGCACCGCCCAGGCGGCAATGGATGACGCCGCGGCCTACGTTACCGAGCGTCAGGCGTTTGGCCATCCTATCGCGGACTACCAGCTCATCCAGCTCAAGCTGACCGAGATGGAGACCGCTCTGCAGAACTCCCGCAACATGCTCTACAAGACCCTGTGGAAGATGGACAACGGCCAGTCCGTGCGCATCGACTCCGCGCTGCTCAAGCGCTACGCGGGCAAGGCGTGCACCGAGGTCGCGTCAGAGGCCATGCAGATCTACGGCGGGCTGGGCTATACCGACGAGACCCGTATCGGCCGCATCTGGGTCGACCTGCGCGGTATGCAGATTGCGGGCGGCACCGACGAGATCATGGTCTACATTGCAGGACGTCAGCTCGCGAAGAAGTACGCACGCAGCTAACGCTTGTAAGCTTGTATTACAAACCTCTGGACGCAGGAAAACTGCAGGTCGCAGGGTTTCTGCGTCCGGGGGGCATCAAGCCGCGGCAGGTCGTGATGGCCCCGGGCCGCGGCTCCCGTCATCTTTCGCGAGTCTGCAGGTGAGCGCTCGCGCCGTGTCCGCAAACGCGTGCGACGAGCAATTGGGGAGTGGTATCACGTATGGTGCAGGGCCTTTCCACCGCTGCAGACGGTGGTAGCAAGTTCCAAGAGCTTTCCCTGATGCAACTCATCAGGAACGTCTATCTCGAGTCTCCCCAGCAGCGCTTTGGGATGGGTCTCGACGACTCGATCAGCTATGGGACAGCGTACCGGAGCGCGAACGCGCTCGCGTGGTACTTCCAAGACGAGTGCGGGCTGAAGCCCGGGTCCACCGTGGTCTTCTCGTTTCCCAACCTCATCATCACGCCCGTGATCATGGCCGCCGTGCAGCTGTGCGGCGCGCGCATGGCCATGTTCTCGCACCGCCTCGAGCAAGAGGAGTTCGAGCGGGCGACGCACCTGGTCAAACCCGATGTCTTCATCATGTCCTCGCCCGATGCGTGCCTCCAGGCGCAGCAGGTGGCCCCCAACGCCCGGGTGTTTGCTGCCGGCTGCCCCAGTGCGCCAGTCCCCCTCATAGAGGACCTGATTCAAGAAGGCGGCTTCGATGAGGACCGCTCGTTTCCCAACTGCTCCGCGGACAGCCCGATCATCGTGTTCTCGTCCGGCTCGACTGGCGTGCCCAAGGCCATCGTCAACAAGGCGTCTTCCTTCGGGCTGAACGGCAGGGCCCTCAGAAAGGCGTTTTCCATCGAGCGCGATGACGTGCTGTACGTTCCCGTGCCGATGAACCACGTGTTTGGGATTGTCGGCATCTACGCGACGCTCGTCTCCGGCGCCTCGTTTGTGACGAGCGCGCGCTATCACCCCGAGGAGGCCTGCACGCTCATCGACACTATGGGCGCGACGATGCACCTCGGCGTCTCGACGATGTTTCTGCGCGAGCTGCGTGCGATGGAAAGCGGTGCCTGGAGCCTGCAGTCGCTCAGGACGGGCCTCGTGGCCGGTGCCGGTTGCCCGCCGCAGGTCATCTACGAGTTCGAGGAGCGCTTTGGCTGCCGGCTCATGCAGTCCTACGGCATGAGCGAGACCGCAGCGACGCTCACCGTGACGCCGCTCGAGCTCTCGGCAGAAGAGCGGGCGGCAACCGTCGGATTCTGCATCGAGGGAGCACAGGCAAAGCTGCTCCCGGGAACGGACGAGATTGCCTGCAAGAGCGCCTCGATGATGATGGGCGTGCTTCAGGAGGACGGCTCGCTCAAGCTCGACCTGGACGAAGACGGCTGGTTTCACACGGGAGACGTGGGCAAGCTCGACGCGAACGGCATGTTCTCGATCGTGGGCAGGCTCAAGGACATGATTATCCGCGGCGGCATCAACATTTTCCCGGCAGAAATCGAGGCGGCCTACGAGCAAAACGAGGACATCTCGTCGTGCTGTGTGGTCGGGTGCCCCGACGACGACCTGGGGGAGCGCACCTGCTTATGCGTCATCATGGAACCGGGTGACAAGACGAGCGCGCGCGACCTGCGCCTGTGGTCGAAAGGGCGCATCGAGAAATGCAAGATGCCCGACTACGTGCTCAAGATGAAGGAGTTTCCGCTGCTGGGAAA
>JBJEHP010000041.1:0-3794 GCA_051876145.1 Coriobacteriales bacterium
TTCGGCACCGTGCTCGACGACGTGAAAATCGACGACGAGCTCGTCGAACTCGCCTTCGAGAAGTACCTCGGCATGCGCCGCGAGCTCGAGCGCGAGAAAAAGCCCATCTGCCTGATGGACCTGGGCACCATCGGCGCCAAGTACCTCAAGATGAAGGGGCTGCTCAAGAACCTCGACGAGTCCGAAGAAATCAACGCCTGCACCGTCAAGGTCACCGTCGACGTCAACGGCGAGGACGAGGACTGGCTGTTCCTGTTCAAGAACGAGACCCACAACCACCCGACGGAAGTCGAGCCGTTCGGCGGCGCGGCCACCTGCATCGGCGGCTGCATCCGCGACCCACTGTCCGGCCGCTCCTACGTCTACCAGGCGATGCGCGTGACCGGCGCCGCAGACCCGCACACCCCCATCGACCAGACGCTCGAGGGCAAGCTGCCGCAGCGCAAGCTCGTCACGACCGCCGCAGCCGGCTATTCCAGCTAC
The DNA here is from genome assembly GCA_051876145.1 of Coriobacteriales bacterium. Taxonomy (GTDB): domain Bacteria; phylum Actinomycetota; class Coriobacteriia; order Coriobacteriales; family QAMH01; genus CACZQA01. The sequence continues at coordinate 484 of JBJEHP010000041.1, forward strand.
GGCAACCAGATCGGCCTCGCAACCGGCCAGGTCAACGAGCTCTACCACCCCGGCTACGCGGCCAAGCGCATGGAGATCGGCGCCGTCGTGGGCGCGACCCCCGCCGACCACGTCCGCCGCGAGACGCCCGTGCCCGGCGACGTGATCGTCTTGCTGGGCGGCCGCACCGGCCGTGACGGCATCGGCGGCGCGACCGGCTCGTCCAAGGCGCACAACGTCGAGAGCATCGAGGAGTGCGGCGCCGAGGTGCAAAAGGGCAACGCGCCCGTCGAGCGCAAGCTCCAGCGCCTGTTCCGCCGCGGCGATGCCACGCGCCTCATCAAGCGCTGCAACGACTTTGGCGCTGGTGGCGTCTCCGTCGCGACCGGCGAGATCGCAGACGGCCTCACCATCGACCTCGACAAGGTCCCGAAGAAGTACGACGGCCTCGACGGCACCGAGCTCGCCATCTCCGAAAGCCAGGAGCGCATGGCCTGCGCCATCGCGGCAAAAGACGTCGACGAGTTCATCGGGTACGCCACCGAGGAGAACCTCGAGGCGACCGTCATCGCCACCGTCACCGAAGAGCCGCGCGTTCGCATGCAGTGGAACGGGAGCACGATCGTCAACGTGAGCCGCGCGTTCCTCAACTCCAACGGCGCCGAAAAGCACGCGCGCGTCCACATCGAGGAAGGCGCCGATTGGCATCCCAGCTGGGCGGGCACGACGGTCGAGGAGCGCCTGACCAGCGTGCTCACCGACCTCAACGTCGCCTCGAACAAGGGCCTGTCCGAGCGCTTCGACTCCACGATAGGCGCGAACACCGTCCTCATGCCCTTCGGCGGAAAACGCCAGCTCACGCCCTCCATGGCCATGGTCGCCAAGCTCCCCGTGCTCGGCGAGACGACGACCGTCTCGGGCATGGCGTGGGGCTTCAACCCGTACCTTTCCGAGGCCAACCAGTTCAAGGGCGCCTACCTCGCCGTCCTCGAGAGCCTCTCCAAACTTATCGCCGCCGGCTTCAAGCGCAAGGACGCGTACTTCACCTTCCAAGAGTACTTCGGCTCGCTGCGCGACAAGGCCGAGCGCTGGGGCAAGCCCGCAGGCTCGCTGCTCGGCGCCCTCATGGCGCAGTGCGACCTCGAAGTCGCCTCGATTGGCGGCAAGGACTCGATGTCCGGCAGCTTCGAGGACCTCGACGTTCCGCCGACGCTCGTGAGCTTTGCCACCGCCTGCGGCAAGATTGACCGCACGACGTCGCCCGAGTTCAAGGGTGCCGGCCACAGGGTCGTGCTCATCGCGCCCCAGTACCGCAGCGACGGGCTGCTGCCCAAGACGATGAGCATGCGCAAGACGCTCGACGCCGTCGAGAAGCTCATCGGCTCGGGTCACGCGCTTGCCGTGGCAACTGCGGGCTACGGCTGCGGAGCCGAGGAGCTCTTCAAGATGTGCCTCGGCAACGGCATCGGCGTCGAACTCGACAAGCTCGAGGATGCCGACCGCCTCTTCGAGCTCGCCTACGGCAGCTTCATCGTCGAGCTGGACGAGGACGCGGAGCTCCCCGCAGACGAGAAGGTCAACGTCGAGGAGCTGGGCCACACCATCGACGCCTACGAGCTGCGCGTCGCCGGCGAGACCGTCGACCTCGCCAAGATGCAGGAGGCCTGGGAGCACGAGCTCGAGGACGTCTTCCCCTACCGCAACGAGAGCACGCCCGTTGAGCCCGTCACCGACGAGCGCGACATCCCGCTCACCTACAACGGCGCCATCGCGAAGCCACGCGTCGTGATCCCGGTCTTCCCGGGCAACAACTGCGAGTTCGACTCGGCGCTCGCCTTCGAGCGCGCCGGCGCCGATCCGCACACCTTCATCGTGAACAACCTCACGCCCGCGAAGGTCGCGGAAAGCACCGCCAAGCTCGTCGAGGAAATCGACGCGAGCCAGATTCTGATGATCCCCGGCGGCTTCTCCGGCGGTGACGAGCCCGACGGTTCCGCCAAGTTCATCACGGCGTTCTTCCGCGCACCCGAGGTCACCGAGGCGGTCCGCCGCCTGCTCAACGACCGCGACGGCCTGATTCTCGGCATCTGCAACGGCTTCCAGGCGCTCGTCAAGCTCGGGCTCGTCCCCTACGGCGACATCCGCCCGATGGACGCCAGCTGCCCGACGCTCACCTTCAACAGCATCGGCCGCCATCAGAGCCGCATCGTCCGCACGCGCGTGGCGTCCAACCTGTCGCCGTGGCTCTCGCGCACGAACGTCGGCGACATCCACACGGTGCCGATCAGCAACGGCGAAGGCCGCTTCGTCGTAAGCGACGAGCTGTTCGAGCAGCTCAAGGCCAATGGGCAGATCGCGACGCAGTACGTGGACGCGGACGGCCGGCCGTCGATGGGCTGGGATGTCAACCCGTCCGGCTCCTCGCACGCCATCGAGGGCATCACGAGCCCCGACGGGCGCGTGTTCGGCAAGATGGGGCACAGCGAGCGCACGAGCGCTGGTGTCTACGCGAACATCCCCGACTACACGTTCCAGCCGCTCATCGAAGGCGGCGTCGGCTACTTCACCGACTAGCCCGCACGTCCGGCACGAGCAGCCAAGAAAGGCCCGCTCCCCTCATCGGGGGGCGGGCCTTTTCGCGCTCCGCATCTTGCGCCTCACACCTTGCGCCTTGCACGAGAAACGTGGCACTGCCACTCATTCCGCGCGCCGTACGGCAAAGTTGTGGCACTGCCACACATCCGGCGCGCCGTATGAAACACGACGCGCCTCACGCTTCACATCAGGCGTTGGTCGGCATGCCCGCGAGCCGCATCGTCGGCTCCGCGAACAGGTAGTTGTACAGCGCCATGAAGCGCCCCACGCCGATGACGGCGAGCACCGTTCCCACACCGACGCCCACGATATGCCCCGACGTGACGACGCCGAGCACCACGCAAAACGCGACGCACCCGCAGTCGATGACGTTCTTGCAGATGCCGATGGGCTTACCCACGCGGTCGGAAACCGCCTGCACCACGCCGTCGCCCGGGTTGGGCACGAGCCGCTCGTTCAGGTTCATCGCCGCGCCCATACCCGTGAGCGCGATGCCGAACAGCAGGCACAGCGCCTGTTGCCAAAGCTCGGTCGCGTCAGGCAGCAGCGCACCGAACACGTTGAAGAAGCGCGTGATCGCAAACGACAGCGGAATCTGTAGAAGGTCGACGGGCCTGAACGAGCGCCCCTTGAGCACGTACTCGATCAGCGCAATGACAACGTAGGCGACCATCGCCGCATCGCCGAAGTTGAACCCGCCGATAATCGAGATGACGTAGGGCACCGAGATGATCGGC
>JBJEHP010000042.1:0-3767 GCA_051876145.1 Coriobacteriales bacterium
TGCCAGCGCGTGGATGGCGCATCGGCTGGGTGCCGATTACCCCCGGATGGCATCGGTCGCCTTCACGGCAACGGGCAACAACTTCGAGCTGACCATCGCCGTCGCTGCCGCGACCTTCGGACTCGGCTCCGGCGAGGCGTTCGCCGCCGTGGTCGGCCCCCTCATCGAAGTCCCCGCGCTCATCTTGCTCGTGAATGCCGCGCTGGCGCTCAAGCGCCGCTGGTATGCGAATACGGCGCTCAGAGAATCCTGAGCAGACATCAGTAAAGAGGCGGCCCGCCGTGGACCGCCTCTTCACTTTGCAGCTACGCGCACCCCTCGCGGCGAGGGCCGAGCATATGGCCTCTCCCCGTGCGTCTACTCCTCTTTGCGTCGGTTGGCCAGGTGCGCGAACAGCGCGATCAGCGCAGCCGTGAGCAGCCCCGCGGCAGCGCCGAACGGCAACCTGTCGCCCGTGCGCGCCGTGCCGTTCTCGACGACGCGCTGGTCGGTGACGACGAGCGTGGTGCCCTCGTCGTTCGCCTTCACGCCGCCGCCGGCATCGTCGACCACCTGCAGCTTGCCGTCCTCGTCCATCGTGAACTGCGCGGACCCAGAAAGCTGCTGGTAGCCTGCCGGAGCAGCAGTTTCCGTAAGCGTGTAGGTCTGACCCGGCATGAGCAGCGAGGCAAGCTTTGCCGTTCCCTGCGCATCCGTCTGGACGCTCTCGCTCGTGGAGCCTCCCGCGAACTGCCCCGTCACGTCAAACGACGCATCGGGGAGCGCGGAGCCATCGGGATCGGTCTTGAGCAGCTGGAGCACGAACGGCTCGTCGGAGCAGGTGAGCACGTACGCCCCGTCATCGGCCGTGTTCAGCGTGTAGCTGGCAGGGGCCTCCCCGCTCACCGTCACTGCGCCGTCGGCGTCGATGTGGACGGTGACCTCGTCCGCATCGAGCTTGAAGCCATCGGGCGCCTTCGTCTCGGCGATCGTGTAGTCGGTATCGGCCGCGAGCGTAAGGCCGGACAGATCGACATCGCCCGCGGCGTCGGTCGCCTCGGTGGTCAGCGGCTCGGCGTCCGTGCCAACCGGCGCGACGCTGAACGTGGCGCCCGACAGGTCGTAGTCGCCCTCGCCCGCGTTTGCCTTGTGGATGCGGAACCTGATCGGCGCATCCTTCTGGACGAGCGCCGAGCTGCCGTCGCCCTCGTACGACTCGAGCTGGTCCGCGTCGGCGAACTGCATCGTGCCGTTGGGGTTGACGGTAAAGGTGAGCGTCTCGCCGTTGAGGTAGTAGCCTGCGGGGGCGGCCGTCTCGGTGACCGTGTAGGTGTCGCCCACGATGAGCAGCGAGTCGAGCTTGGCGAGCGCGTCTGCCTCGCCGGTCGTGGTCACGGTCTTCTCGAGCGTGCCATCCGCAAACGAGCTGCCGGACGCCGCCGCGACGCGGTAGGTTGTCGGCGCGAGTTCGCTGCCCTCGGCGTCCTGCTTGGAGAACGAGACGATGTTGCGCGGGTCGGAGAAGCTCAGCGTCGAGCCGCTGGTCCCCGCGATGGGGTTCTCGACCGGCGTCACGTCGGTGGCCGAGGCCACCTGCGTCGCCGTGCCGTCGGGGTTGACGATGAAGAAGACGGGCGTCGGCTCGAGCTGATAGCCAGCCGGGGCCTCCTGCTCCTGGAGCTGGTACACGACGGGCTTCGCCGCGTCCTTCGTGGCGACGAGCTCGCCGCGCAGCGCCTCCGTGAGCTGGGCAGCCGTCCCGTCAAGATACAGTCCGGCATCGGGCTGGTCGTAGGGCTGGATGCTGCCGTCATCGCCGACGTAGCTGCTCTGTGCGAGCTTCGCGAACCTGCCGAGCGCGTACACGCGGTAGCGCATGTGCTTCGCGATGTCGGAGCCGTCCGTGCGGTCGATCTTCTTGAACGTGACCTGGGTCGGGCTGTCCGAGACGGTCACGGTATGGCCATCGGCGGAAACTGCCGTCCTGCCGTCGGTGCTGCCCACAGAAAGCGAGCCATCGTCGTCTACGGTCAGCGTCGCGTCCTTCGCGTATGTGTAGCCATCGGTCGCAGTGGCCTCCTCGAGCGTGTAGCTCGCGCCCTTGATCAGGGAGTTGCCCGTCAGATCCTGGGTTGCGCTGCCGCCGAGCACCGTGCGGGTCTCTTCAGTTGTGGTGCCGTCGGCGTTGGCGAAGGTGCCGGCAAGCGTGAGCGTGGTGCCTGCAAGCGGCGCACCTGTCTCGTCGGTCTTGGCGAAGGAGTACGTCACCGGGTCGAGCGTGTTGGTGACCGTCACCGCCTTGCCCGCATCCGCATCGGAGGAGGTACCCGTGATATCAGAGACATCGTACGTAGTGGTGTATCCGGTTGCCGGCTCCTCGACCACGCGGTAGTGGACCTGGTCGCCCACGGCGCCCGGATAGAACGCCGGCAGGCTGTCCCAGGTAAACGATGCCGCACCCGCGGCGCCATCGGCGACGTCGACATTCTGCGTTGCCGCGACGCCCTTCGGCAGCACCTTGGAATCCGCAGCAGTCCAATCGGCACTTCCGCCGTGCTGCATTTGCAGCGTGTACGTGACGTTCTCGGGACGGAAGACGGTGTTGTTGCCCTGGTCAGCCCAGTTCTTGTTGGCCGTCACCGAAATCGTGCCCGGTATGTGGGTGTTGACCAGCGAGAAGCTGGTCGTGTCGCCTGCGGCGAGCTCATGCGTATCGATGCCCTGCGTCTTCTCGTAGCCTTCCGGCACGTCGCCTTCTGCAACCGTGTACGCGAGCTTGTTGCCGGCGGCGTCCATCACGGGCAGGTTGTTCCAAGTGCAATCCCATCCGTCGGTAGAGAGGGTCTGAGTGAGACCTATTGCGCCCAAGCCGTAGTCGGCGCTCCCCGCCTTGGCGGACAGGGTCGCCGTCACGGGCGCGCGCAGGTTGTCGCGGTTGCCGTCGTCGCTCCAGGTTTTGGTCACCTCGAGCGAGCCGGACGTGGGCGTGTCGGTGATGGTCGTGGCGTAGCTACCCGTGCCGGGGCGCGACGCCTCGTCGGAACCCGCCGTGTAGGTCGTGGCCGCCGCGTAGTCGTAGCCGCCCACCGTGCCGGATTCCGCCGCGCTCGGGGCAAGGCTCGTGCCGCCCGCGAGGTCCAGGCTCTTCTCAACGGCGCGGTAGCTATAGGCTTTGCCGTCCGCATTGTGCGTGGGCAGGCTCGTCCAAGACACCTGCTGGGAAGCGTCCGCTTTGTCCACCTTCTGCTCGGCGAGATCCGCCCAGCTGGACCCGTCCGTCGAGCGCTGCAGGGCGATTGTCACGCCCGCCACGTCGCGGCCGATGTTGGCGGAATCTTCGCCCCAGGTCTTGGTGGCCGTGAGCGAAGTCGTGTCCTGCGTGTTGGTGACGGAGAGCCCGTCTTCCTTCTTCTCGTAGCCGGCGACGGCAGTCTCCTCCACCGTGTAGGCGATTGTCTTGCCCACCTCGCCCTTCTGGTAGACGGGCAAGTTGGACCAGGTAGTCGTCCATTCGTTCTGCTTCGAATCGCCCTTCACGTCGGCGGGGTTGGCTACGGCCTTATCCGACTCGTCCTTTGAGACCTGGTACCTCTCCCCGTCCTCGGGCTGCGCGTATAAGGTGAACTGCACCTTCTCCGGGCGGTCTCCGTAGGAGTTGGACTGGTCGTCCCACAGCTTGGTCGCCGTTACCGAGGTAGTAGCGGGCGTGTATGCGTTCGCGATCGAGACGGTCGCATCCCCCTTCTCAAGGGTGGTCGACACGGGATTCTTGCCCTTGTCGTTGCCCA
>JBJEHP010000043.1:0-14046 GCA_051876145.1 Coriobacteriales bacterium
ATCGAGGGCACGAGGCGCGCAAGTCGATATAGGGGAGCTGAGCTGCGCATTTGGGGCAGAGCAGCGTGCCGGGCTCGTCACATCCGATGCAGCGCGTCGGCCAGAGGGTTTCGCCAAGCGAGCTAGCCAGACACTTGCGTATGTGGTTAAAATCGAGCATCACGAGACCTTTCGGGTCCCGCTCTCGCAATCTCTCTGTGCAGATTGTAAATCGTGATCAGCGAATAGAATGAGCAGTTTGAAGATGGAACTGATTATCACCGAGAAAAACGATGCCGCTCGCCAGATCTCGCGCCTCCTCGCGGCGGGAAAGCCCAAGGAGGACAAGGTCTACAACACCCCCGTTTACCGGTTCGAGCGCGACGGGAAGGACTGCGTGGCCATCGGCCTGCGCGGGCACATCCTCGGCGTCGACTTTCCGGTTGACCTGGTCTACAGCAAGAAGAACGGCTGGAGCGGCGTGGATGCCGAAGGCGAGGTCATCGACGCGCCCGACGTGCCGTCGAGCTTGCCGACCCCGCCATGGGATACCAAGCGCAAGCCGTTCAACAAAGACGGCATCAACCTCAAGAGCTGGAAGATCCCGGCGCTGCCGTACCTCACCTACGCGCCGCTGATCAAGATTCCGGCGGAAAAGGACATCATCCGCTCGCTCAAGAACCTGGCGAAGAAATCCGATGAAATCGTTATCGCCACGGACTTCGACCGCGAAGGCGAGCTCATCGGCCTGGACGCGCTCTCGGTCGTGCGCAGCGTCAACCCGGGCGCCCAGATTACCCGCGCCCGCTACTCTGCCTTCGTCAAGAAGGAGATTCAAGACGCGTTCAGCCCCGCCAACCTGCAAGACCTCGACTTTGACCTGGCGCATGCCGGCGAGTCGAGGCAGTACATCGACCTCATCTGGGGCGCGGTGCTCACCCGCTATCTGACGCTCGTGCGCCAAAGCGGGTTTGGCAACGTGCGCTCTTCCGGACGCGTCCAGACGCCGACGCTCGCCCTGGTGGTGGAGCGCGAGAAGGAGCGCCAGGCGTTTGTCCCCGAGGACTACTGGGTCATCGATGCCAAGAGCAAGCCGCAAGGTGCCGACGAGGAAGACTCGTTTGGCGTGACCCACGCGACGGCGCGCTTCAAGGAAGAGTCCGCCGCAAAGGCCGTCATGGACAACATCAAAGACGCCACGCAGGCCGAGGTCGTCTCCATCGAGAAGAAGCGCCGCAGGTCGAACCCGCCCGCGCCGTTCAACACGACCTCGCTCATGGCGGCGGCAAGCTCCATCGGCATCCGCCCCTCGCGCTGCATGCGCATCGCGGAATCGCTCTACATGGCAGGTCTCACGTCCTATCCGCGTGTCGACAACACGGTCTACCCGGAAGGGCTGGACTTCGCGGGCGTCTTGAAGACGCTGGCAAAGGTCCCGTCGCTGCGCGAGCAGGCCGAAAAGCTGCTCTCTTCGGGCACGTTTCACCCGACGCGCGGCAAGCAGCAAGACACCGACCATCCGCCCATCTACCCGACGGGTGCCGCCGATCAAGACAAGCTGCGCCCCGAGGAGTGGAAGCTCTACAACCTCATCGCCCGCCGCTTCATGGCGACGCTTTCGGATGCTGCCGTCATCGAGGGGACCAAGGTCACGCTCGACGTCAACGGCGAGACGTTCAACGCCCGCGGCAACGTGCTCGTCGTGCCGGGCTACCGTGCGGTGTACCAGTACGGTATGAAGAAGGACGAGCAGATGCCCGCGCTGGAAGAGGGGCAGGTCCTCGACTTCTACGACGCCACCTGCACCGCCAAGCAGACCGAGCCCCCGGCGCGCTACAGCTCCGGCAAGCTCATCCAGGAGATGGAGGCGCACGGGCTGGGCACGAAGGCGACGCGCCACGAGATGATCGAGAAACTGGCCAACCGCCGCTACATTCAGGGCGACCCCATCGAGCCGACGCAGCTCGGCTTTGCCATCATCGAGGCGCTCGAGCGCTTTGCCCCGCACATCACCACGCCCAATATGACCGCCGAGCTCGAAGAGGAGATGACGCAGGTTGCCAACGGCGAGCGCCAGCGCGACGACGTCGTGCTGCACTCGCGCAAGCTGCTCGGCGGCATCATGGACGAGCTGATTCCCGCCTCCGAGCAGGTCTCGGAAGAAATCGCCGAGGCGGTCATCGCCGACAGCCGCGTGGGCACCTGCCCCAAGTGCGGTGGAGACCTGTGCGTCAAGTCCTCCGCTAAGACCAAGTCCAACTTTGTCGGCTGCAACAACTGGCCGGATTGCGACGTGACCTACCCGCTGCCCCAGGGCAAGTACGATGCGGTCGATGAGCTCTGCCCGGTATGCGGCGGGCCGCAGGTCAAGGTCACGGCGTTTCGCTCCAAGCCCTACGTGCACTGCCTCAACCCCGAGTGCGAGACCAACAAGATGCCCGAGATTGACGTCGGCATCTGCCCCGTCTGCAAGGAAGCGGGCCGCGAAGGCCACCTCATGGCGCAGAAGAACCCGCGTACGCTCAAGCGCTTCGTGCGCTGCACCAACTACGAGCAGTGCGAGGTGAGCTACCCGCTGCCCCAGCGCGGCGAGCTCAAGGCAACGGGCGAGGTCTGCGACGCGTGCGGCGCGCCGGAGGTCATCGTCGAGACGGCGCGTGGGCCGTGGCGCATCTGCATCAACATGAACTGCCCCAAACGTGAGCAGGACAAGAAGAAGACGTCGACGCGCGGCAAGGGCACGGCAAAGAAGTCCACGGCTAAGAAGACGACGGCGAAAAAGACCACGAAGAAGGCGTCGACCAAGAAGAAGACGTCGGAGGAGTAGGGCGCCGCGTCGCTTGCCGCACGGTGCGCAAAATCTGCGCAGCATGTGGGTTTTCCGCGACGTCTCTCGGGCAAACCGCGATGCTAGTACACTGAGACCAGATGCGGCTGATATAGAAAGAGGCACATGGGTTTTTCGGCCAAATGCGATAACGACTACCCCGGCATATTCATCACCTTCGAAGGAGGTGATGGCGCCGGCAAGACTACGCAGCTCGACCTGCTCTGCTCGGCGCTTTCCGAGCGCGGCTACGACGTCGTGAAGCTCCACGAGCCGGGTGGCACCGAGCTGGGCGAGCAGGTTCGCAGGCTGCTGCTCGAGGACCGACGCGAGGAGATGGACCCGCACGCCGAGCTCATGCTCTTCGAAGCCGCCCGTGCGCAGCTCGTCTCGCAGGTTATCCGCCCCGCGCTTGCGCAGGGCAAGGTCGTGGTGTGTGACCGCTTCTGCGATTCGACCGTCGCCTACCAGGGGTATGGCCGCCATCTGGACGCCGAGCTTGTGGACCAGGCCAATAGGGCCGTGACGCAGGGGCTTGAGCCCGACTGCACGATCTTGCTCAAGGTCCCCGTGCAGGCGGGGCTCGCGCGTGCAAAGGCGGCATCTGCCAGCGGCGCGGGCGACCGCATGGAGCAGGCGGGAGCGCCGTTTCACGAGCGCGTGAGCGAGGCGTTCGACGCGCTCGCACGCGAGCATGCGGAGCGCTTTGCCGTCATCGATGCACGTGGGACCCTCGACGAGGTGGCCGCTGCCGTCATGCAGGCGATTTCGCCCCTGCTTACGAGAAAGGGCGACGCGCATGTTTAGGGCATTCGAGGGCATAACCGGGCAAGACCAGGCAGTCGAGTACCTCCAAAGCGCGCTCGACGCCGGCCGCACGACGCACGCCTACCTCATCTGCGGCGGCGCAGGCAGCGGAAAAGAAGAGATTGCCAAGCGCTTTTCTGCCGCGCTGCTTTCCAACGGTGACGAGGAGCAGTTCAGGCTTGCCTGCGAGCACCCGCACCCTGACCTCCATCTGCTCGAGCCTGCCGGCGCGAGCTATCTGGTGGGGCAGATCCGCGAGGTCGTGCACGACGCCGAGCTCGCGCCCATCCGCGCGCCGCGCAAAGTCTACGTGATCGCCGCGGCGGACAGAATGGGCACCCAGTCCGCGAATGCGTTTCTGAAGACACTCGAGGAACCGCCTGCAGACGTCGTCTGCATCCTTTTGGCACAGACGGAATCCGCTGTGCTCGAGACCCTGCGCAGCCGCTGCGAGGTCATCGTCTTGAACGAGGTAGCCCGTCAGGCGGCGGCGGATCCGGTCGTCTTCGGCGTGCTCGAGGCCATCAGCGGCGGCTGCGACAACCGCGCGCTGCTGGACGGGGCAAAGCGCCTCGTGGAGGTCTCCAAGCGCGGCCTCGAGGACCTCGAGCAAGAGCAGGAACGCCAGCTGGACGAGCAGTCCGACTACCTCACCCAAGGGGCCAGAAAAGAGCTCGAGAAGCAGAACAAACGCGAGGTCTCGGCCCAGCAGCGTCAGAAGCTCCTCGGGATCGTCGCGCAGGTGCGCGGCTGGCTGAGGGATTGTCTGGTAACTCAGGCGGGCACGCCCGAACTTATCTCGTATACTGAACAGGAAAGACAGACCATGACCGTTGCGACGACCGTCGACGCGAAGGCCCTGCTCGACGCAATCGCGGCAGCCGACGCGGCGGTTGACCGCATCTCATACAACGTGACACCGCAACTCGCCCTCGAGGCGATGCTGATAGAAATCAGGGAGGCTTTATGCCGACAGTAGCGCTCGTACGTCTTCGCTACGCATCCCAGGAATACTGGTTCGACCCCAACAACTCCGGCGCCCAAGAAGGCGACCACGTCATCGTCGAGACCGTCCACGGCAAAGACGTCGGGCTGTGCATCGACGGAGACTACGTTGTGAAGTCCGAAGACATCCAGCGGCCCTTGAAGCCGGTCGTCCGCATTGCGACCGAAGAGGACCTCGCCTTGTGCGACGAGCTGGGCGAAAAGGAAAAGGAGGGCATGCGGGTCTTCCGCGAGCTCGTGGAAAAGCACGGGCTCGACATGCGCCCGACCGCCGTCGAGTTCATGTTCGACCAAGAACATGCCACATTCTACTTTACCGCCGACGAGCGCGTCGACTTCCGCTCGCTCGTCCGCGACCTCGCCTCGCAGTTCCACGTGCGCATCGACATGCGCCAGATCGGCGTACGCGACGAGGCCCGCATGTTCGGCGGCCTGGGGCACTGTGGCCAGGAGCTGTGCTGCGCCCGCATGGGCGGGGAGTTTCAGCCGGTCAGCATCCGCATGGCAAAAGAGCAGGACCTCCCGCTCAACCCAACCAAGATCTCGGGCCTGTGCGGGCGCCTGATGTGCTGTCTGCGTTACGAGTTCGAGGCATACAAGGACTTCAAGGGACGCGCTCCCAAGAAAAACGCCCTCATCGAGACGCCGCGCGGCCTTGCCAAGGTCGTCGAGTTCGACACGCCGCGCGAGACGGTGCGCGTCCGCTACGAGGACGGCAAGAGCCTCGTGCTGCCGGTCAGCGCGCTGGACACGGGCAACAAGGTGGCAAAGGAAGGCGAGAGGATCCGCCCCTGCCATATCTCGGAAGAGAAGTTCGACCAGATCATCGAGGAGCTCAACCACGACAGCACGCTCGCGATGATGGGCGACCGCCTGTTCTCGAGCAATCCCGAACTGGCGGACCAAGAGGCAGAGGCCGGCTCGGTCGAGCGCAACCCCCATCGGCCGCGTCGTCGCTCGCAGTCGCGTCGCAGCGACGAGCTGCAGGGCGGCTCCGAGCATTCCGCGCGCCGTCGCCGCAGGTCCGACTCGAAGCCCAAGGGCGACGAGCCGGCTCCGCGTGACCATCGCCGCGCCCGCCGTTCTGTCTCGGCAACTGGCGGCAAGGCGGAAAAGCACGAGGCGGAGCGTACGGAAGGCACATCCAAGCCCACGCGTTCCGACGATTCCCAAAAGCAGCGCTCGCGCCGCCGTCGCAGCCGCGGCGGCCGCGGCAGGGGCCAAGGCGAGGGCGCGAACAGGCAAGACGGCGCCAAGCAGAGCTCTTCGAGGCCCGAGGGCAAACCACGTCCCGGTCAGCATTCCTCGACGGTGAGCGGCGACGCCGCACGCGCCGACAAGCCCGCCGAGCAAAAGAACAATCGACCCCGCAAGCGCCGTCGGCGCCGGTCGGGCGGTAACAAGGGCGCCTCGGGTGCCCCCAACAAGAACACTTCGGGCGAATCTGGAGCAGGCGAATAGCAATGGCACGCAACATGACGCTTCTGACCGACCTCTACGAGCTCACGATGGCCCAGGGCTACTGGGCACAGGGCAAGCTCGAGACGGAAGCGTGCTTCTACACGTTCTTCCGCGACAACCCGTTCGAGGGAGGCTACGGCATCTTCTGCGGCTGCGACCAGGTCGCGGAGCTCGTCGAGGGCTTTGGCTTTACCGACGAGGACATCGCGTACCTCGCGTCGCTTCCCTCACCTGCGGGAACGCCGCTGTTCGACAAGGACTTCCTCGCATACCTGCGCGATATGAAGCTCGACGTGACAATCGACATCGTGCCCGACGGCACGGTCGTGTTCCCGCGTGAGCCGCTCGTCAGGGTCATGGGGCCGCTGCTGCAGTGCCAGATTCTCGAGCCCGCCATCCTCAACGGCGTCAACTTCCAGACCCTCATCGCGACCAAGGCCGCGCGCGTGTGCCGTGCCGCGCAGGGCAGGCCGGTGTCCGAGTTCGGGCTGCGCCGGGCGCAGGGGCCCGATGGCGCCATGTCCTCGAGCAGGGCGGCCTACGTCGGAGGCTGCGCGTCGGTCGCGAACGTGCTCGCCGGCATGAAGTACGACATCCCCATCGGCGGCACGCACGCGCACTCGTGGGTCATGTCGTTTCCCGACGAGCTCACGGCGTTTCGCGCGTATGCCGAGGCGATGCCCGACAACTGCGTGCTGCTCGTGGACACCTACGACGTGGAGACCGGCGTGAAAAACGCCATCACCGTTGGCCGCGAGCTGCGCGAGAAGGGTCACAAGCTACGCGGCATCCGCATCGATTCGGGCGACCTCGCCTGGCTGTCCAAGAAGGCGCGCGCCCTGCTCGACGAAGCGGGCTTCGAGGACTGCGGCATCGTGCTCTCCAACGACCTCGACGAATACACCATCCAATCGCTCAACGAGCAAGGAGCCTGCTATACGGCGCTCGGCGTGGGGACGCATCTCGCCGCGGCGTACGGCCAGCCGGCGCTCGGCGGCGTCTACAAGCTGTCCGCCATCAGGGAGAAGGGCTCTGTCGAGTGGATTCCGCGCATGAAGATCTCCGAGCAGGTCTACAAGCGCACTATCCCGGGCGTCTTGGACACGCGCCGCTACTACGATGACGAGGGCAGGTTCTCCGGCGACCTCATCTTCGACGTCAACGACGGGGTTCCCGAGCTCGCGGTCATCGTCGACCCGCTCGACGCTGCGCGTCGCCGCAAGTTCGACAAGGGCCAGAAGTTCGAGACGCTCCTCAAGCGGCTCGTCACGAACGGCCAGGTCGAGGATGTCGACATCAGCGCCCGCGCCGGACGTGCGCGCTGCCAGGAGCAGCTGTCCAAACTCGACGACTCGATCAAGCGCTTCCACAACCCGCACGAGTACCCCTGCGGCATCGAGCGCAACCTGTTCGAAAAGCGCAATTCCATCGTCATCGAGACGCGTGGTCTCGGCGAACTGTACAGATAGACGTGTCCTGACGCGTAGAAAGGCACAGCCATGCAAAGCAAGATACGCTGCAACCTCATCCTCGATTCCTGCTGCGACCTGCCCAAAGAGCTCATAGATCAGGCGGGCGTGGAGTTCTTCCGCTTTCCGTTCATGATGAACGACGGCGAGCACAGCGACGATATGTGGGCGAGCACGCAGCCCAAGGAGTTCTACGACCGCTTGCGCGGCGGCGAGGTCTCGGGCACGGCCCAGATTCCGATCGTCGTCATCGAGGAGACGCTCGAGAAGGCGGCAGAAAAGGGTACACCCACGGTCTACCTCGCGTTTTCGTCGGGGCTGTCCGGCACGTTCGAGACGGTCGAGCGTATGGCGGCAGACGTCCGCGAGAAGCATCCGGACTTTGAGCTGTACGTGGTCGACACCAAGCTCGCCTCTATCGCTGAAGGGCTGCTCGCCTATGAGGCCATCCGCCAGCGCAACCGCGGCCTGAGCGCCAAGCAGCTGGCCAGCTGGGCTGAAGAGGCCCGCTGGTACGTCAACAGCTACTTCACCGTCGACGAGCTCGAGCATCTGCGCCGTGGTGGCCGCATCCCGAGCGCGGCGGCGACGATCGGCGACAAGCTCAACATCAAGCCGATGCTCAGCTTCAACCTCGATGGCACGCTCTCCATGACGGGCATGGCGCGCGGCCGCAAAAAGGCGCTCAAGTCGATCGTGAAGTTCTACGAGGACACCCACGCCGATGGTGGCAGCTCGGACGAGTCGATTCTCATAGGCTCTGCCGATGCCGAAAACGACGCGAAGTGGGTCGAAGATCACCTGCGGCGCCCCGAGGGGAGCCTGCCGGTGGTGCGTTGCCACATCGGGCCCGTCATCGGCAGCCACGTGGGACCGGGCATGGTGGCAATCGCCATCTGGGGTCCGGACCGTCGCAAGAAGGCCTCCATCGCAGACCGCATCGCAAACCGTCTGAGCTCCGAAGACGAATAACACGAGCAAGTCATAACCATGCGGTGCCGTCTGAGCTGCGAGGCAGCTGCGGCACCGCTTTCACGTAAGTTTGGGTGAGAACATGATTAGTCCCTCTGACACGCGCATCACGTACTTTGGCGGCTCGGGCAAGCCCGCCGTCACCGAAGCGATCGTCAAACTGCAAAAGGCCGGCTTCGACGTCGTCGCCGGAAGCTGGCACCGGATCGAGGCCGGCTTGCTGCGCGAGGTCGGCATCCCGATGGTCTCCGACCGCATGGCGGCGCTCGACGACTCGCAAGTCGTCATCACCTCGTTTCGCACGCCAGCCGAGGTCGAGAACCTGTATCTGGGCGACAACGGCCTGCTCGAGCTCATGGAGCCCGGCATGTACGCCGTTGACCTGAGCTTTTCCACGCCGCAGCTTGCGCGCGAGATAGCAGCCATGGCGGCCATCTCGGACATCGAGGTGCTCGACGCTCCCGTTGTCAACCTCGGCGAGAAGGAGCAGGCGTGCGTGTTCGTCGGCGGCAACAAGGCGGCCATCGAGGATCTGTCTGCGCTGTTCCCGTATCTGGCGCCGGCGGTGTACCCGCAGTCCGACGTGGGCGAGGGGCAGTTTGCCGCGATGATCGCCTACATCTCGCTCGCCGGCTCGATGATGGGCGCCATCGAGGCCATGTCCATCGCGCATATTGCGGGCTTCAACGACAGCAAGGCAATCAGCACCCTCGCCTCGACGTCGGGTGGCTCGCGCGCGCTCATCGACTACGTACCGCGCATGCTCGCCCACGATTACTCGGGCAACATCAACGTCTCCGAGTTCCTCGACGCCCTCGACGTCGCCCTCGACACCGCCGAGCAGCTCGGCATCACCTTGCCGCTCGTCGAGACGGCCTACCAGCTCTACGACCTGCTCTCCGTCGTGGGCGGCGACGAGATGAACATCCAGGCCATCGCACTGTTGTACGAAGACGAGCAGACCTGCGCCAACTACGGGCTCGACTGGGCGCTCGCCGACGGCCTGAACGGCCCCGACGGCTATGATGGCTACGACGGGTACTACGGCGATGAGGGCGGCTACGACGACGGCAGGCCCGGTGGCGGCGGTGGTGGCATTCCGCCCATCGACGGCTTCTTCTCGAATAACTAGGGGTGCCCATGGAGTTTTTCGCGACCTGCGGCAGGGGCCTTGAGGCCCTGCTCGGAGACGAGCTGCGCGCAATTGGCGTGCATGGCGTGCGTCCGCTGCGCGCGGGCGTCTCGTTCAGCGGCGACATGAGGGACGCCTACCTCGCGTGCCTGTGGTCGCGCATCGCCAGCCGCGTGCTCATGACGGTCGCGCGCGTCGATGCCCACTCCGCCGACTCGCTCTACGAGGACGTGAGGCGCATCGCCTGGGAAGACCACATCCCGCTCGGCAAGACCATCGCGTTTTCCGCCCGCGGCACCAACGCGAGCCTGCGCGACACGCGCTTTACGGCATTGCGTGCGAAAGACGCGCTGTGCGACCGCCTGCGCGCGCTGCGCGGCGAACGCCCCGATGTCGACACCGTGTCTCCCGACGTGCGCATCAGCATAAACGTCCGCAACGAGAAGGCGACGGTCTCCATCGACCTTTCGGGCACCGCCCTCGAGCAGCGCGGTTACCGCGCGCCGGGCAAGCCGCAGGGCGCGCCGCTCCGCGAGAACCTGGCGGCGGCAATGCTCATGGCGGCAGGCTGGGCGCGCGAAGACGGTCCTTGCGGCCTGGTGAATCCGCTGTGTGCGAGCGGAACGCTCGCCATCGAGGCGGCCATGATGAGCGCGCGTATCGCGCCCGGCATCATGCGCGCGCACTGGGGCTTCGAGGGGATTGCGGAGCACAATCCCGGCATGTGGGATGACCTGCTCGACCAGGCAGATTACGAAAGCGATCAGGGCAGGGGGCACGTCCTTCCCATCATCGCGTGCGATGCGGATGCCGCGGCGCTCGAGTACGCCCGCGCCTGCGCACGCCGTGCCTCCGTGGCAGATTGCATCACCTTCGTCGACACATCGAAAGAAGATGCCCCAACGCTCGAGAGCCTCGGCGCGAAAGGCGCGGGGCTTCTCGTGTGCAACCTGCCAAGCGTCGAGCATGCGGTGCTCGCCCAACTGCCCCTGCTGTATGCGCGCATCCTCGACGCCGCACGCTCCGACGCCTGCGTGAGCACACTCGCGCTGCTCTCCGACGATGGCGGCCTCGACGCTCATCTGGGCATGGAGGCTTCCACGACGCTCGACGTGATGAACGGACGTGCCGAGGAAAGCTTCAGGGTGTACGACCTGCACGGCGAGCTCAACGCGCTCGACGCGACGGTCAAGGTCCGCGATACCCAGATCGCCGTGAGCGATGCCGCCGCCCAGCAGTTTGCCTCGCGCTTGAACAAGGTTTACAAGCAGCGCCGCAAGTGGGCGGCAAAGGAGCAAGTGTACGCGTACCGCGTCTACGATGCGGATCTGCCCGACTACAACATGGCCATCGACCTGTACTGCGGCGCGGGCCCGGACAAGGGCAAGCGCCTCGTCCACGTCGCGGAGTACGCCGCCCCGCGCGACATCGACGCGGCAAAGGCCTCGCGGCGCATTGCCGACGCGCTGCGCATCATCCCGGTTGTGTTCGAGGTCGACCCCAAAGACGTCTACCTCAAGCGCCGCGTGCGCGCGAAGGGCGGGTCGCAGTACTCCGGCACGGCGGGCCTGGGCGAGGAAGGCTCGAAGAGCCGTGCCGGGCGCCTCATCACGAAGGAAAACGGCCTGCTGTTCGAGGTCGACCTGGCCGATTACCTTGATACGGGGCTGTTCCTCGACCACCGCAACACCCGCGTGCTGCTGCGCATGCTCGCCAAGGGCAAGAGCTTCCTCAACCTGTTCGCCTACACGGGCACGGCAAGCGTCTATGCCGCGGCTGGCAAGGCCAAGTTCACGACGACGGTGGACATCTCCAACACCTACCAGCAGTGGGCCATGCGCAACATGAAGCTCAACCGCCTACTCGACCGGCATCAGGAGTTTGTCCGCGCCGACGTACTCGCCTGGGTGCAGGAAAAGCGCCACAGCAAGGAGCGCTGGGACCTCATCTTCGTCGACCCGCCCACGTTCTCCAACTCCAGCAAGATGGGGACGCGGGACTGGGATGTCCAACGCGACCATGCGGAACTGCTCATCGGCGTGAGCCGTCTGCTCACGCGCGAGGGCGTGGCGGTGTTCTCGTGCAATCTGCGCAAGTTCAAACCCGACGTGGAAACGCTCGCCAAAGCGGGTGTCATTATCCGCGATATTTCGGACAAGACCATTCCTTCTGACTTCGAGAGAAACCCCAAAGTACATCGCTGCTACCTGCTTAAACGCGGATAGCGTGTGCTAAACTTTAGTTTGTTCCTCCTGGGTCTGTGGTTGAGGGGAGCGGCCAAAAGGCGGCAAACCAAGTCCAAGGCAGATGCGGTCGAAAGGATCCACGTAAACGCGGTCCTCCGGGGCCACGCGAGCATGGCGCATCTTAGGGGTAAGACGTACCGTCCGTTATGGACACATAGGGTGTCCCGGGCGAGAAGGTTAGTAGTGAGATAGCATCAAGCGAAACCCTCCGTATGCGAGTGTGGGGTCAAAAACCAGGTCAGTCAGGAGGAACGCATATCCGCTGACGAGAGCATCCGAGGTGCTATGTTCGAAGCTGTAACGAAGAAAAAAAGCATGCTCGCAGTGATTGTGGCCGTGGCGTGTGCCATGGTCGTGTTGTCTGGCCTAACGGGTTGCCAGTTTGGATCGCAGCCGCCCGAATCGGACCTGACGCCACAGCTCGAAAGCGGCACCACCATCACCGATGGCACGCTCACCGTCGGCATCAACGCATCTAACTCGCCCTACGGCGGCACGAACTCCAGCAACGAGACGGTCGGCCTCGATGTCGATGTGGCGGCGGCTATCGCCGACGAGCTCGGCATGAAGCTCCAGATTGTCGACGTGAACTCCAACGGCCGCTCGGCACTTGCCAACAAGAAGGTCGACGTCGCGCTTGGCCTCACCAAGTCGGGCAACAACGACCAGATCAGCTACACGTCTGCCTATGTCAACGATGGCGCGTCGCTGTACTGCATGTCCAAGAACAAGCCATCGAGCCTCTCTGGGTTCAAAGACGCACTGGGCGACGGCAAGGTCATCGTGCAGGGCGAGACGGCTGCAGCCTACGAGGTGCAAGAGGCGCTGGGCACCGATTCTATCCAGGCCTGCTCCACAATGCAGGAGGCCTTCGAAGCGCTCGAACGCGGCGATCAGAAGTTTCTCGTCGCAGATGCCGTCATCGGCGATTACTTCGCGCGCAACTACAGCGACACGGTGCGCGTCAGCTTCTTGAGCTCAAATGCGGTGGCGCCGATTTACGCCGCCACGCTTACCAGCAATTCCGAGGTGTCGAGCAAGGTATCGCAAGCTGTCGACACCATCACGCAAAACGGCGTTCTACGTGTGATCATGGCCAAATGGCTCGGAAGCGACGCTACGGCGCTGCTGCCCGGCCAGGTAGATATCTCCAAGCTCCCCTCGACGTCGTTTGGCGTGGAGACCACTGCTCAGACTCCCACGGCGAGCAGCACGTCGTCGACGAGCGGGAACTCTACCGGAGATGGCACGACTGACACCCAGACCTCGTCTGGTACTTCGGGAGGAGGCAACTAGACGCAGCGTCGCGTGCCAGCACTATCCGACCTAAGTCCTTTCGAACAAGGAGGTTCATCATGGCTATCACAGTAACCGGACGTGGAACAAGCGTTACCCCTGCACTGAAGGATTACGTTGACGAGAAAATCGGCCGTGCGCTCGAGGTCTTCGACCGCGCCACCATGGATGCCGAGGTTATCCTTCGTGCGGAGAAGAACCCGGCCAACCCCAAGAGCGCGGTCTGCGAGGTAACGGTGCGCGCCATCGGCGCGGTCATCCGCGTTGCCGAGGCTGACACCGACATGTACGCGGCAATCGACATTGCCTCGGACAAGGTCACGCGCCAGCTGCGCAAGTACAAGACCAAGGTCGTCGACCGTCGCGGCGAGAAGACCATCCGCAAGGTGGAAGCCCCGCTTGACGAGCTGCCCGACTTCATTCCCGAGGACGAAGAGGACGACCTGCTCGTGCGCACCAAGGAAATCGAGATGGAGCCGATGACCGAAGAGCACGCGCTCGTCCAGACCGACCTGCTCGGCCATGACTTCTACGTCTACTTCGACCAGGACACCCATCAGATCCAGGTCATCTACCACCGCAAGAACGGCGGTTACGGCATCATCAAGCCGGTCGTCAAGGCATAGGCTAGCCGCACATACGCAAACAAGGCGGGCTCGGGAAACCGGGCCCGTCTTTTCTATTGGGTCTTGCTGCCTTCCTGTTGCACAGCCCATCGATTTCAAACGATACAATGGTTCCCGATGAAACGATACATGTGGGGAGGGACGCATGGCTGGAAACGGCACGCCCAAAGCAAAGCGCACCCGTGCGCGCACCCACAGAAACGGCGCGCGCAGCGAGGACTTCAAG
>JBJEHP010000044.1:0-3738 GCA_051876145.1 Coriobacteriales bacterium
CGGCGACCTCCCGGTAGATGGGCAGCCGCTCGTTGTAGATCTCTTCCACGGGACGCGGCCCCGACAGCATCGGGCGCGTCTCGGGATGCGTGATGCGCCCGACGGCCTCCTCGACGGGCACTTGCAGGTAGATTACCGTGCCCAGCGCCTTGAGTATGGGGCGATTGGCCGGGTTGCACACGATGCCGCCCCCGCACGAGACGATCGAGCGGCCCTCGTAGCGTATGCCCTCGAGCGTGTGCGTCTCTATCCTGCGAAAGCCCTGCTCGCCTTCCTGCGCGAAGATCGCGGGGATCTTGCGGTGCTGGAGTGCCTCGATGCGCTGGTCGACGTCGATGAGCGAAAGCCCCGTCATCGAGGACAGGCGCCGCGAGACCGAGGTCTTGCCCGAGCCCATGAAGCCGATGAGCAGGATATGGTCGGTGCAGATCGCTCGCTCGGGCATCAGGAGAGCCTCGCGAGGTAGGCATCGCGCGCGGCGAGGATGTCGCGCACGCAGTCGCGGCCGAACTTGTCCAGGTAGGCGTCTGCCAGCACGAACGCGACCTCTGCCTCTGCCACCACCGATGCGGCCGGCACCGCGCAGGTGTCGGAGCGTTCCTTGGAAGCGGCGGCGACCTCGTGTGTGTCGGTGTCGACCGTGGCAAGCGGCGCCATCATGGTCGGGATGGGCTTCATGGCAACCGTGGCGACCAGGGGCGCGCCCGTCGTCATGCCGCCTTCCAGCCCGCCGGCGTTGTTGCTCGTACGGTAGTACCCACGCGCGGCGTCGTAGGCGATCGGGTCGTGCACCTTGTTGCCCGGCAGGCTCGCCGCCCGAAACCCCATGCCAAACTCGACGCCCTTCATCGCGGGGATGGAAAACAGCGCCGCACCCAGCTTGGAAGTCAGGCGCTCGGGGCCGCTCGTGTACGAGCCGAGCCCCTCCACGAGCCCCGTCACGATGACGGTGAACTCTCCCCCGAGCGAGTAGCCGTTCTTGCGCGCGGCATCGACCTCGTCTTTCATGGCCTGCGTGGTCTCCGGGTCGGGGCAGTAGCACGCGCTTTGGGCGATGGCGTCCCAATAGGCCGCCGGATTTTCCCGCACCTGCGCCTCGAGCCCTGCATCCAGGCAGGCGCCACCGATGCGGCGGACGTAGGAACCCACGTGCACGCCCATCTCGCGCAGGAACGCCTTCGCGATGCCGCCCGCCGCGACGCGGGCCGTCGTCTCGCGCGCAGACGAGCGCTCGAGGATGTCACGCGCATCGTCGGTGCCGGTCTTGAGCATGCCCACGAGGTCGGCGTGGCCGGGACGCGGATGCGTCTCGCGCTTCAGGTCTTCGGGCTTTGCGCCCACGGGGGGCATGCGGTCGGTCCAGTTCTTGTGGTCGTCGTTCACGACCTGCAGCGTGACAGGCGAGCCGAGCGTCGTCGAGAAGCGCACGCCGGACAGGACCTGCACGCGGTCGGTCTCGATGACCTGTCTGCCGCCACGTCCGTAGCCACCTTGGCGGCGCGCCAGGTCGTGGTTGATGTCGTCGATATCAAGAGCGATGCCCGCGGGGACATCGCTCACGATTGCCGTCAGCGCGGGCCCGTGCGACTCGCCCGCCGTGACAAACTCCATGTGAAAGCTCTCCTTCTTCGCCAAGACAGCGTAGTGGCTTTTTGCAGCCGCCTTAGTGTATATCAGGCCGCCTGCTCTTCGCCGCAAGGCGCCATCGCTTTTGCCGATGCCAGCTGGGCCGCCTTTGCCGCCTCGAGCTCCTCGCGCGCGACAACGAGCTTCATCGCGGTGATGGCGCATTCGAGCATGCCCTCGTCGGGCGGGTTGGTCGTGAGCCGCTGCATCTGCATGCCCGGCCACAAGACGATCCTGACCAGCAGGTTGTCGGGGTGCTGGCCCGCCCACTTGACCGAGATCTCGTACGAGATGCCCGCGATGAGCGGCAGCAGGACGATGCGCGTCGCCACGATGAGCGCGAAGCGCACGGGGCCTTCGGCAACACCCGTCATGTCGACGAGCGCGTTGATGGGCTGGCCGAGCGCCGTATAGACGAAGATCGCGATAATCATGACCATGATCATGAACGCGGTGCCGCAGCGCACGTGCAGGCGCGGGAAGCTCTCCGCGTTCTCGGGCGTGAGCTCGAGCCCGTGCTCGAAGCAATGAATGGTCTTGTGCTCGGCGCCGTGGTACTGGAACAGGCGGTGGATGTCCTTCATGAGGCTGATGAGCCAGATGTAGGCGATGAAGATGCCAACGCGGAGCACGCCGTCGAGCACGTTCCACCCCATCGAGTTCATCTGCGCCTCGCCCATGATGAGGTTGCTCAACGCGGCGGGCACGACGACGAAAATGACGACGCCGAGCACGAGGCCGATGATCATCGACACGGTCATAAGCGGGCCGAGAGACGAGACAGCAGCATTGCCCGCCGGCGTCTCCTCCGCGCTCAGCTCGGCACCCGCGCCTTGTGCTCCGTCGGCATCTGCAGTACTCGCGCCTTCGGCGCTCAAACAGTCCTCGATCCCGCCTCCGTCGCGCTGCGGCGCTGCCTCGAATTCGCCCGAGGAGACGCCGGCGGGCAGCGGCGAAGTCTGCAAGATGCGAGTTCCGCACGAGCCGGATGCGCCAGTGGCGCATCCACGCGAGTCAGGACTGTCTGAGCAGATTGCAGACTTCGCCGCTGGCCAGGCTGCAGAGTCAGAGTCCTCATCTTCTTCGTCCCAGTCGTAGGCGTGGTCGGCCGAGATGTTCAAGGCTTTGTAACCCAGGCCGAGCGACTCGACGAACGCACGGCAGCCGCGGATGATCGGCCAGTACATCCAGGAGTTCTTCTCCTTGCCCGAGGCGAGGTCGTGCTCCTCGGTGTAGATGCTCCCGTCCGGCTGACGCACGGCGACGGCCCAGTTGTACTTGCCGCGCATCATGACGCCCTCGATGAGCGCCTGCCCACCGATATGGGTCCTCAGCTTGACGTCGCCGTCTGCCGCAAATGCCTTCTTGGATTCGCCCAACTTACTCTACGACCTTCTCCCACGGGTGCCCGCAGGTCATCTTGCCCTCGGGGCACGCGCCGCGCACGCAGCCCGGTCCCGCCGTCTTGAAGATGTGCGGCGCGGTCGGGCGGACGAGCTCGAGCATCTTGCAGGCCACCTCCCGTATCTCCCACTGCGCGCGGTTGCAGCAGCGCAGGCTGAAGAAATGCAGCAGCTCGCGGATGTTCATGGTCACGGCAATCTTGGTCTCGCAGGCGTTCGGCAGCAGATAGCGCGCGTCCTCAGCCGGCACGCCGAGCTCGACGAGCTTGTGGTAGGCCTCGAACGCGGCCTTGACCGCCTCGTCGAACGCCTCTGCCGCACCCGCCTCGTCGACGGTGGCAGGACGGATGAACTCGGGAGTTTCCTTGAACGTGACGTAGCGCTGCGACTGCTGGTTGAACGACGCGAGACGGTGGCGGACCAGTTGATGCGTCATCGCGCGCGAGACGCCGTCAATGGCAAAGGTGTAGCTCGCATGCTCGAGCGTCGAGAAATGCCCGCTTTCCATGATGGTGCCGAGCACGTGCTCGATCTTCTCCTCGGAAAGCGTCTCCATGAGCTCGGCGGCACCGACAGGCGCATAGCACAGGCGTGCTGCGGTGGCGACGGCTCGCTCGGGATCTGGCGTGTGGTAAAGAAGCTCTACGTTCATTGAATACCTCGACTTTCCTCTCGTCGTACGCTCGAAGGAGCGGATTCGTTTCCCCAT
>JBJEHP010000045.1:0-3725 GCA_051876145.1 Coriobacteriales bacterium
GGGCCGATATGATCTTTGGCTACTACAATCAGGAGCGCAGCTTCAACCTGGTCATCGTCCTCGTCGACATCCGCCTGGAGATGCAGAAGCTCGACAAGCAGATGGTCGACTTCCTGCAGGAAAAGGAGCTCCCGTTTGTCATCGCGCTCACGAAAGCCGACAAGCTCTCGAAGTCCAAGCAGCACAGCTCGGCGATGAAGCTCGCCAACCAGTTCGGCGTCGAGCGCGACCAGATGATCATCACCTCGTCAAAGACCGGCGTCGGGATGGACGAGCTGAAAAAGCGCATCGAGGCCGCCGTCCTGTAGGCGCGCAAACCCAAAGCAACCCCGAAGCCAATCCCACTGGCAAAGGACCCGCCCCCTTTGCCAGCATCGCGAAAGACCCAGCCCCCCTCTCAGGGACGCAGGGCGTGGTGGCGCTGCTTGTCCTCGTACATGCGGCTGTCCGCGATGGCGAGCAGCTCCGTGTTGGAGTAGTCGCCCTCCCCGCTCCAGACGTAGCCGACCGACACGTCGAGACCGTGCCTGTCCAGATCTGCACGCAGCCGCTTGACCGCGAGCTCGGCGTTTTCGGCACTTGGCATGTCCGACACGACGAGGAACTCGTCGCCGCCGAGCCTGAACACGCTGTTGAAGTCGAAGCACGACCCCAGCACCTCCGCCGTCGACTTGATGACCTCGTCGCCGGCAGAATGCCCGTCGTTGTCGTTGGTGCGCTTGAGCCGGTCGACGTCGCAGTACACGAAAACGCGCTTCTTGCCCTTGTCGAGGTTGCGGAAAAACGACGCGAGCCCTCGTCGGTTGAGCACGTTGGTGAGCGGGTCGCGGGTCGACAGCGCCTGCAGCGCGTCCATCGCGTCGCGGTTGCGCAGCAGCGATTCCACGAAGTGCGACAGCATGAGCAGAATGCTCTCCGCCGGCCTCACATCCGTCGTCCGCGAAAGATCGAGCCCGAACACCCCGACGAGCTCCCCATCGCGTCTGAGCGGGGCGACGATCGCGCTCGCAACGTTCAGGTCGCGCAGACGGCGTTTGAGAGATGCCGACAGATCAACTTCCGAGACGCCGCCCGAATACGACAGGACGGCGTTCGTCTCGAAGGCGCTGTTCCATTCCACAATCGCCTTCGGGGAGATCTCGGCCACCCACACGTCTATCGACGTGAGGCCCTCGCGGTGCCATTCGTAGCTGTTGTCGACGTGTCCATCGCCATCCTGCTCGAGAATGTACACGTGGTCCGCCTCGAGACCACGTCCCACCTTCTCGATGAGCTTTTCCAGCCCGATACCCGGGTCGCGCTCGAGCAGGGCAATCGAGACGGCATCGTTCACGAACTTCTCGTTGCGCAGCAGACGCGAGCTTTCGCCGCTCGATGTAAGCGAGCGCTTGACCTCGGTTGCGATCTCGAAGCGGTACAGCTTGCCACGCCAGGGGATGAGCGTGTCCCGGAGCCGGTACGTGCCGCCCGCAAACGGATTGTGGTACTCCCACTCGAGAAACGCGTCGTCGGACAGTCGCGCGTTGGTGCAGAACTCGCACGGCGCGGACCTGCCCTGCAGGACCTCGTAGCATTTCCTGCCCAGAAGCGACGAGTCTTTGGAAAGCCCGCAGTCTTCGCGCCCCCGCTCGTTCAGGTACACGAGCGAGTAGTCGTCGACATCCGACATGTAGACGATGCCGCTCATCGAATCGAACTTGCGGCGGTCGAACATCAGCAGGTCCTTCGCGTGCATGTCGACTTCGGAAGGACGCTCGGCGAGGTCGGTGAGGCGCCCCTGCACGAGCGCGTACAGCTCCGCCGGGTTGTCTGCCTCCGAGCTCAGCGCCACGGCGCACAGGGCGTGCAGCGTGCACGGCTTGCCCCGCACCTCGTGGATGTCGTTGACCGCCTCTTCCAGACGATGCGCGAGGTCCTGAAGCGCTGCGGGCGAAAGCCCCTTCTTGAAGACCACGAACTGCCCACTCGCGACTCTCCCGACCGCCCCAGACTCCTTGACGATCTCCCTGATCTTGCCTGCGATGGTCTTGAGCAGCCGGTTGCCGAAGATTGCACCGTACGACGCGGCGATCCTGGCATATTCCGGGACATCGAGGAGCAGCACCGCGTAGCGCTGCCCCCGGTAGCGGTAGTTCTCCGAATACTCGAGCGCCGTGATGACCGCCCCGCGCACGTTCATGGCACCGGTGACCGGGTCGACGAACAGCGCGGCGCGCAGGCTCCTCTCGCGGGCGGCGGTGCGCTCGGCATCGACGAAGTACCCCATGAGGCCGATGATCTTGCCGTTGACGTCGTAGACGGGCACCTTGTTCGCGACGATGCTGTGCACGACGCCTTTGATGATGCACTTGCCGGGCGCGTTCCTGATGTGCTTGCCGTACCTGATGACGTCGAGCTCGTCTTGCCTGAACGGCACCTCGTCGATGTGCCAGCCCATGTCCTCATCCGTCTTGCCGAGCACCTCGGACTCGGATTTCATGCCCCAGTAATCGAGAAACGCCTTGCTCACCGCGACAAAGCGGCGCTCGGTATCCTTCCAGAACATGCACAGGCTGGTCTCGCGCATTGCGCTTGCCCAGACATCGTGAAACGTCGTCGTGTTCCCGCCGAAGGCCACGATCTCGTTTTTCGGGGCGTTCTGGCGCAGAATCTCCGCGGGGAATGCGGGGCTGTCGTGGACGACGCCCATGACCTGCGTGCCGTTCGACCTGCTCAGCGTGAGCAGGCGGTGCGTCTTCCACTCGTACGCACCCGTGACTGGGTCGTAGGTGCGAAACGCCTCGCTGATCATGCCGCCCGGCGTGCTCGCCAGACGCTTTGCCATGGTTTTTGAGTCGGCGAACGCGAGGTATGCTTTTCTGTCGTCGGGGTATATCGTCTGTGCGGCGTAGTTCTCGACCAGCTGCGCCAGCCCCTGCTCGAACTCCTCCTCGTCCGATGCGAACGACCCGTTGCGCGAAATGACCTCAAGGCTGTTTGTGTCGAGGTGAAACACGCCGATGAACGAGCAGAACAGCGAGAACTCGCGCATGCGCGTGTCGATGCGCTTGCGGTGGTCGAGCGTGTCGTCGTAGCGCGTCATGTTCTCGAGCACCACCTGGAACACGCGCGTGCCCTCGTTGCGCGCGATGAACCGCGACTCGAGCCGCACCAGGTCCGGCTCCTCGGCATGCACCGTCACCACCTGCTCGCCATGCGCCTGCTCCGCCTTGTCCGCAGCCGAGCGGAGCACGTTTGCCAGAAGCGAGCCCTTCTGGTTGGCTTTCGCAAGCGAGGATTCGAACGAGAGCGACCCGATGCTCTCGAGCTCGTCCAAGTACGGCTGGTTCACGAACAGCGGCTTGATCGTGCCGTGCGCGTCCATGGAAAACAGCGCGTTCGGGCGTTGCGAGACCAAGTCGACCTTGCCGACCGAATCCCAGAAGCCTCGCCAGCCACGGCGCTCGAGCGCGTTGGAGCGACTTTCGATCCACCGTGCCGTGTCGTCGCGGCACAGCGGCTTGGAAAAGTAGAAGCCCTGCAGCTTCTCGCATCCGACCGACTTCAAGAACTCGACCTGCTCTTGGGTCTCGACGCCTTCTGCCAGCGTGGATACGCCCAGGCGCTTGGCCGCCCTGACGACGGTGGTGATAAGCTCCCGGGACTTGTCGGAAAAGTCGCTCAGGAAGGCCATGTCGAGCTTTATCTCGTCGAAGTCGGTGCCCTTCAGGACGTTGAGCGAAGAG
>JBJEHP010000046.1:0-3692 GCA_051876145.1 Coriobacteriales bacterium
TGCCTTGAGCGCGGTCAGCACGGCGTCGACGTCGTTGCCGTCGACTTCGATGGTCTGCCAGCCAAACGCCTTGAACTTGGCGGCGATGTCCTGGAGACCGGCGACCGTCTTGACGTTGCCGTCGATCTGCAGCTCGTTGTTGTCGACGATGGCGACGAGGTTGTCGAGCTTGTAGTGGGCGGCAAACATCGCGGCCTCCCACACCTGCCCTTCTTCGATTTCTCCGTCGCCCATGAGCGT
The DNA here is from genome assembly GCA_051876145.1 of Coriobacteriales bacterium. Taxonomy (GTDB): domain Bacteria; phylum Actinomycetota; class Coriobacteriia; order Coriobacteriales; family QAMH01; genus CACZQA01. Next base: position 241 of record JBJEHP010000046.1, read on the forward strand.
GAACACCTTGTGCGGCTGGGCATCGGGAGCCGCGTTGAGCTTGAGCCCGAGCGCAAGACCCGCGGAGATGGAAAGCCCCTGTCCCAGCGAGCCCGTGGAGACCTCGACGCCGGGGACCTTCTTGGAGTCGGGATGCCCCTGCAGGCGGCTGTGCAGCTTGCGCAGCGTGCCCAGCTCCTCTTCGGGGATATAGCCGATTTCGGCCAGTGCGGCGTACAGCACGGGCGCGGCGTGGCCCTTCGACAGGATGAAGCGGTCGCGCTCGGCGCTTTGCGGGTCGTGCTCGTCATAGTCCATGACGCCGCCAAAGTAGAGGCAGGCGACGATATCTGCCGCAGAGAGCGAACCGCCGGGATGGCCGCTTCCGGCCTCGCCGAGCATCTTGATGATGTTGGCGCGCATATGCCGTGCGGTTTCTTTTATTTCCGAACTGCTCTGGGTTATCACGCGGGTACCTTTCTCATGTCCTCACCATGGCAAGCATGGATACATCGGGGCTAGTGTAACGCCTCGTTACCTTGCGAGACGCGCCAACGATGATATCCGATGACAAATTCGTCGATGTCGCCGTCGAGCACGGCATCGACGTTGCTCGTCTCGATGCCGCTGCGCAGGTCCTTCACCATCTGGTACGGGTACAAGACGTAGTTTCTGATCTGGTTGCCGAACGAGATCTCGTGCTTGGGGCCGCGTAGCTCGTCGAGCTCGTCTTGGCGCTTCTGCTTTTCGATCTCGTAGAGCTTGGAGCGCAGGATGCCCATGGCCGTGGCGCGGTTCTGGATCTGGGAGCGCTCGTTTTGGCAGGTGACGACGATGCCCGTCGGCAGATGCGTGATGCGAACCGCGGAATCGGTCGTGTTGACTCCCTGACCGCCGTGGCCGGTCGAGCGGTAGACGTCGATGCGGAGGTCGCCCTCGTCGATGTCCACCTCGATGTCGTCCGGGATGACGGGCAGGACCTCCACGCCGGCAAACGTCGTCTGGCGGCGCTTCTTCTCGTCGGTGGGGCTGATCCTGACCAGGCGGTGCACGCCCTGCTCGCTGCGCAGCATGCCGTAGGCGTTGTGGCCGCTCACCGTGAAGACGGCGCGGTCGATGCCGATGGCCTCGCCCGGTTGCAGGTCGTTGACCGTCACCTTCCAGCCCTTGCGCTCGCAGTAGCGCGTGTACATGCGGAAGAGCATGTCGGTCCAGTCCTGCGCCTCGAGGCCTCCTTGGCCGGGGTTGATGGAGACGATCGCGTCGCTCGAGTCGAGCTCGTCGTCGAACCACGAGGCGAGCTCGAGAGCATCCGCGCGCTTGCCCAGCGCGGCGATGGCAGAAGCGACCTCGGCGTCGAGGTCGTCATCGTCTTCCTCGAGCGCGAGCTCGTTTGCCACCTCGGCGTCTTCGAGGGACGAAAGCGCCGCATCGTACTCGGCTATCTCGTCGCGCAGCGCCGATGCCTTGCTCATGGTCGCCTGCGCCTTGTCCTGGTCGTCCCAAAAGCCGGGTGCCGCGGACTTCAGCTCGAGGTCGGCAAGCTCCGGCCGCTTGCGCTCGATGTGCAGGTACGCGCCCATCGTCTCGATGCGCTCGCGCAGCTTTGCCAGCTCCTGCTCGTGATTAACAGCCATCACTCACCTTCGGTATCGATTCTGCTCAAAGGGCAACCGGCTAGCGGTTGGCACCATGGCACTTCTTGAATTTCTTGCCCGAGCCGCAGGGGCACGGGTCGTTGCGCCCAACGTTGGCGTAGATGTCGTCTTTGTCCTTCACCACGGTCTGGGTCTTGCCCTGTGCGGGAGTGGGCACCTGGCCGACGCTGTTGGCGGCCTGGCCGGCGATGTCGCCCGTCGCGACCGAGCGCGTCGTGTCGGGGATGTCCTCGTCGGGGGCGGAGTAGGAGACGCTGCTCAGCGCGCTTTGGTCTTCGGACTCCTCGGGCTCGTCGACCTTGATGTTGACTTGCAGGCGCAAGATGGTGCGGATGAAGTCCTCGTAGATGCCGGAGACCAGCACGCCGAATGCGTTGAACGCCTCTTCCTTGTACTCGACCAGCGGGTCGCGCTGACCGATGGCGCGCAGGCCGATACCGGCGCGCAGGTAGTCCATCTCGGACAGGTGCGCCATCCAGCGCGTGTCGATGACGCGCAGCATGACCTGGTTCTCGACCTTCTTGAAGAGGTCTTCGGGCACGAGCGCCTTCTTGGCGTCGTACACGCCCTGGAGGTCTTCGACCAGCACCTCGGCCATACGCTGCGTCTCCTCCTGGTGGTCCAGCGTCGACAGGTCGCGCTCGACGCCCGTCAGCTCCTTGTACCAGGCGTTGAGGCCCGCCATGTCCCACTCGTCGTAGACGACGCGGGCCGGGCAGAACTCGTTGACGGCATCGGAGACGGTGTCCGCGATGAGTTCGGGCACCCGCTCGCCGTAGTCCTTGCCGTCGAGGATGCTGTTGCGCTCCGCGTAGATGGTCTTGCGCTGCTGGTCCATGACGTCGTCGTACTCGAGGACGTGCTTACGGGCGCTGAAATGCATCGCCTCGACCTGGCGTTGCGCGCTCTCGATGCCCTTCGTGACCATCTTGGCCTGGATGGGCATATCGTCGTCGATGGAGGTGCGCTGCATGAGCGCGCCGATCTTGTCCATGCGATCGCCGCCGAACAGGCGCATGAGGTCGTCCTCGAGCGACAGGTAGAACTGGGCAGAACCCGGGTCTCCCTGACGGCCGGAACGGCCGCGCAGCTGGTTGTCGATACGGCGGGACTCGTGGCGCTCGGTGCCGATGACGGCAAGGCCGCCCGCATCGCGCACGATCTGGGCCTCGCGCGCGCAGGTCTCCTTTGCCTCGGCCCGCGCGGCGGCACGCTGCTCGTCGGTGGCCTCCTCCGGGTCGATGCCTTTTTGTACGAGGATGTCGAGCGCGAGGTTGTCCGGGTTGCCGCCGAGCAGGATGTCGGTACCACGGCCGGCCATGTTGGTGGCGATGGTTACGGCGCCGGCACGGCCCGCCTGCGCGACGATGTTGGCCTCCTGCTCGTGGAACTTGGCGTTGAGCACGTTGTGCTTGATGCCGCGCTTGGTGAGCAAAGCCGAAAGGCGCTCCGAGCTCTCGATGGAGACGGTGCCGACCAGGCAGGGCTGCTGGCGCGCGTGGCGCTCGGCGACGTCGTCTGCGACGGCGTTGAACTTGGCCTCGACGGTACGGTAGACCAGGTCGGGCAGATCTTCGCGAATGACGGGCTTGTTGGGCGGGATGACCTCGACTTCCAGCTTGTAGATGTCGCGGAACTCCGCATCTTCGGTCTTTGCGGTACCGGTCATGCCGGAGAGCTTGTCGTAGAGCCTGAAGTAGTTCTGGAGGGTGATGGTCGCCATGGTCTGGTTCTCGGCGCGAACCAAGACGCCTTCCTTGGCCTCGATGGCCTGGTGCAGGCCCTCGGAGTAGCGCCTGCCCTCCATGATGCGGC
>JBJEHP010000047.1:0-3680 GCA_051876145.1 Coriobacteriales bacterium
GGATTGCCCTCAAGCACGGCGTGCACGCGAGCTTCATGCCCAAGCCCATGCCCGACTACAACGGCAGCGGCATGCACGTGCACCAGTCGCTGTTCCGCAACGACGAGAACGCCTTCTACGATCCCGACGACCCGCAGGGGTTCGAACTCTCCGAACTGGCGAAGCACTACATGGCCGGCCAGCTCAAATATGCTCCCGAGTTCACGCTGCTTACCAACCAGTACGTCAACTCCTACAAGCGCCTCGTCCCCGGGTTCGAAGCGCCCCTCTCGATTTCGTGGGCGCGCAGCAACCGCAGCGCCCTTGTGCGCGTGCCGCTGTTCAAGCGCGGCAAGTCCGAATCGGTCCGCTTCGAGTACCGTGCCGCGGACTCCTCGTGCAACCCGTACCTCGTGTTCGCCGCGCTGCTTGGCGCCGGCCTGAAGGGTATCGAGGACGGTCTCGAGCTGCCCGAGCCCATCACGGACGACTTCACCGACATGAGCCGCAACGAGCTGCGCCACAACGGCTACGCGGTTCTGCCGGGCGACCTGGGCGAGGCGGTCACCTTGTTCGAAGAATCCGAGCTCATGAAAGAGGTGCTCGGCGAGCGGCTCCACAAGTTCATCGTGGACAACAAGCGCGAAGAATGGCGCGAGTACCAGGCGCAGGTCACGCAGTGGGAGATTGACAGGAACTTCCCGATTCTGTAGGCACCGAAAGGGAAAGAGCATATTTTGCATCGGAAAAGCGTTTTATACGTACAGGAGAATATGCAGGGGTACGCCCGCTACCAGAAGGCGGTCGCAGAGCTCGACGCAGATTTCGACGTCTGCCTCCCCACCAACGTCGCAGAGCATTTGCCCAACGTCGACCTCGTCATCTGCAGCGTCGATTCCGCACGTGCTGCGAACCTCTCGGATCTGGAAAAGGCCCTGCAGACTGTGGAAGGGGCAGCGGTCCTGCTCGTCGTCGACCCCGACGCCCTCAAGGTGCTCCGGCTCCCCACGCACGTCGCGGCCGATTTCGTCTTGCCGAGCTCTCCCGACGAAGAGCTCGTCGTGCGCATGCGCCATCTGCTGTGGCCGGGCGAGGAAGTCTCGAGCAGCGACTACATCACGTTCGGGTCCATGGCCATTAACCTGTCGACCTACCAGGTGATCGTCGACGGCCAGCCCATCGACTTCACGTACCTCGAGTACGCGCTGCTCGCGTTTCTCGTGACGCACCCGAGCCACGCCTATTCGCGCGACGCGCTGCTGAGCCGCGTGTGGGGCTTCGACTACTATGGGGGCTCACGCACGGTCGACGTGCATGTACGCCGCGTGCGCGCCAAGCTCGGAAACGAGCTCGCCTCCCACCTGCGCACCGTGCGCGGCGTCGGCTACATGTGGGAGTAGGGTAACCGCGCTGCCGGATTTCCCCGCCGTAGGCCGTCCGGCATCCGTCCGGCGGCTCGCATTATCTTGCTTCTGGTACAATCGCGACATTTGCAAGACACATGCACGGGGAGTATCACCATGGCACAGGGGCAGGAAACGGCACCCGAGGGCCGCGAGCATTTCAAGTCGCGCCTCGGGTTTTTATTTGTAGCGGCAGGCTACGCAATCGGCTTGGGAAACGTCTGGCGCTTTCCCTATATCGTCGGCCAGTACGGCGGCGCGGCGTTCATCATCTTGTACCTCGTCTTCTTGCTCGTCCTCGGCCTGCCCATCATGGTCATGGAGTTTGCAGTCGGCCGCGCGAGCCAGAAATCCACGGCGCGCTCGTTTGACGTCCTGCCGTCCGGCAAGAGCTTCAAGTGGTTTGCCCCGTGGGGCTATGTGGGCTCGATGCTGCTGCTCATGTTCTACACGACGATCTGCGGTTGGATGCTCGCCTACATTTTCAAGCTGGGCTCGGGCATGTTCGACAGTGCCGATGCCTCGACATCTGCCCTGGCGTTTGGCGCGATGGTGGGCAACCCCTCCGAGATGCTCGCCTGGATGTTCGTCACCGTGGCCATCGGCATGCTCGTGTGCGCCCTCGGCATCGAGAAGGGCGTCGAGCGCATCACCAAGTTCATGATGTCGGCGCTGTTCGTCATCCTCATCATCCTGTGCATCCGCGCGGTGACCCTGCCCGGCGCGGCAGACGGCATCGCGTTCTACCTCATGCCCGACTTCAACCACCTGTTTGCGGGCGACACGCTCGGCGAGCGGGCGAGCACGTTTGGCAGCGCCGTCTATGCCGCCATGGGGCAGGCGTTCTTCACGCTGTCCGTCGGCATGGGTGGGCAGGCGATCTTCGGGTCCCGCATCGGCAGGGAGCACAGCCTCACGGGCGAGGCGCTCTCGACTGTCGGCATGGACACCGCGGTCGCCATCATGGCGGGCCTCATCATCTTCCCCGCGTGCTTTGCCTACGGCGTGAGCCCGGACGCGGGCCCGTCGCTCGTGTTCCAGACGCTGCCCGTCGTCTTCGGGCAGATGCCGCTCGGCAGCCTGTGGGGCGTGCTGTTCTTCGTCTTCATGAGCTTTGCGGCGCTTTCCACGGTCATCGGTGTGTTCGAGCTGCTCGTCACCTGGGCCATGGACCGCTGGGGCTGGACGCGCCGCCAGGCCGTGCTGCGCAACGGCGTGGCGCTCGCACTGCTCAGCATCCCGTGCGTGCTCGGCTTCAACGTGTGGAGCGGGTTTGCCGTCCCCGGCATCGGCGACATCCAGTCCATGGAGGACTTTATCGTCTCCAACAACATTCTGCCGCTCGGCGGCCTGATCTTCGCGGTGTTCTGCTGCACCAAGCTGGGGTGGGGTTGGGACAACTTCATCAAGGAGGCGGATACGGGCGAGGGCATCAAGTTCCCGCGCAAGGCGCGCATCTGGTGCTCGTACGGTATTCCCATCTTGGGCGTGATCATCTTCATCATGGGCTATGCGCCCAAGTTCGCGGTATGGCTGGGGCTTTCCTAGGCTTTCGAGCGCTCTAGTGCCGGCAGGCGCCTCTGTCAGCGCTAGGCGCTTGCGTCGAGCTTGTCGGATGCGGGGGCGTCCACCGTCACGAAGGCGTACTCGAGCGCGTCGTGGAGCCGTCCGCGCGTCTGCTCGAGCTTGTCCTTTTTCAGCTCGCATTCCCAGATGACGACGACGTTCCAGCCTTCGGCCTCGAGCGTCTTTTTGGTCTCGGCGTCGCGGGCTTTGTTGCGCTCGAACTTCGCGTTCCAGTACTCCACGTTTTTCTCGGGCGTGGTGGCATAGCGGCAGCCCTCGTGGTGGTGCCAGAAGCAGCCGTTGACGAAGATGGCGATCTTGCGCCCCGGATAGGCGATGTCGGGGTGCCCCTTGCACTTCTTCCAGTCCAGGCGGTAGCCCGTCCACCCAAACTCGCGCAGCATGTGCCGCACGACAAACTCGGGCTTGGTGTCGCGCCGCTTGTTGCCCTGCATGGAATGGCGGGTCGCCTCCGAGACCTCGCCAAAGTCGAAGGGCCGTTTCGTGTCGCTTGTCTGCTGTACCATGCGGCCTATCATACTCGAACCCTCCAGGCTCGCGGCCAAGAAGCCGCGGCAGGAGTCGGGTATGATAGGGACAACTAGTTGATCGTCTCGGAGGGTCTCGCCTTATGGCCAATCGCAAAATCGCCGTCATCGACGGAAACTCGCTCATGCACCGCGCCTACCATGCCGTTCAAACGCCCATGAACACGCCCGACGGTACGCCCAC
>JBJEHP010000048.1:0-13623 GCA_051876145.1 Coriobacteriales bacterium
TCATCAGCAGCAGGCCCTGGGAGGCGGTGTAGGTGGTGGTCAGAGCGCCGGCGGTCAGTGAGCCGTGCACGGTGCCGGCAGCGCCGCCCTCGGACTCCATCTCGCAGACCTTGACGGTGGTCCCGAAGATGTTCTTCTTGCCTTGCGCCGCCCACTGGTCGACGTAGTCGGCCATGGGGCTCGAGGGGGTGATCGGGTAGATGCCCGCGACCTCGGTGAATGCGTAGCTCACGTACGCGGCGGCGTTGTTGCCGTCCATGGACTTGAATTTCTTGCTCATCGGACCTCTCTCTTCTCGTGTGCAGAATCGATATGACTGCGTTGCTGAAAAGTCGATTGCCGCCAACACCCAGAAGTTTATAGGTGCCGACGGCGAGCGATACAGGGGTTGAACTCGCTCCATTATGCAAGTTCTGCACGCGGGCATGTGGCGGCGTTGCCGCCGCGCGATTCAAGTGCGCCGGATAACGGCGCGAACGGCGCCATGCGGGCGGCGCTCGAACATGAAAATGTCCATGCACGTTTCGGTCGCAGACGCGCGGGCAGCGGATGTCCGTGGGGCGCGCTGCATCCGCGCGTGCTATATTGCGCCACATCGCAGATTTCGCAGAAGCACGCCGCGTGCGCGCTTTTGCAAGAGGAGATGAGAGACATCATGGAACTCAGGCAGATTGCCAGCTTTGCCGTCGACCACACCAAGCTCGATCCGGGCATGTACACCTCTCGCGTGGACGGCGACGTCGTCACGTACGACGTGCGCATGAAAAAGCCCAACGCCGGCGACTACTTCACGACGGGTGCGGGCCATTCCATGGAGCACCTGTTCGCTACGTACGTGCGCTCGGGCGAGTGGTCCGACCACGTCGTCTACGTGGGCCCGATGGGGTGCCGCACGGGCTTCTACATCCTCGTGCGCGACATGAGCGAAGAGCAGGCGATCAAGCTCGTCCAAGACTCGATGGACTTCATCGCCGCATACGACGGTCCCATCCCCGGCGCGACCGAGAAAGAATGCGGCAACTATCGCGACCAGGACCTCGAGGGCGCGCGCAAGCTCGCCTCCGACATGGCCAAGGTGCTCGTCGGCTGGACGCCGGAGCGCCTCGTCTACAACAAGTAGGGAGCCGGCGTGCAGGAAGATAGAACGCAGACCGTGCAGGAGCATGCCACGGACGTGCGTGTTAGACCCGCGACGCTTTCCGATGCGCCGCGCATCCTCCAGATCTACGCGTACTACGTCGAGCACACGGCAATCACCTTCGAGTACACCGCGCCGACGCTCGAGGAGTTCACGGAGCGCATGCGCGCAACGCTCGCGAAGTACCCGTACCTCGTCGTCGAGACAGGCGGACGTGTTGAGGGCTACGCGTATGCGGGGCCGTTTCACGCGCGCGCGGCATACGACTGGTCGTGCGAGCTTTCCATCTACCTCGACCACGAGGCGCGCGGCAACGGGCTCGGTCGCACGCTGTACGCGGCGCTTTCCGACGCGCTCGCGCAGATGGGCATCTTGAACCTGTACGCGTGCATCGCCGTGCCGAAAGAAGAAGACGAGCATCTCACGCTGGCGAGCGTGCGCTTCCACGAGCGCCTCGGGTTTGCCGTGGCGGGCACGTTCCGGCAGTGCGGCTACAAGTTCGACACCTGGTACGACGTCGTGTGGATGGAAAAGTGCATTGGCGCGCACACGAGCGCGCAGCCCGCGGTGCGCCCCTATCCCTCGCTTGCGGGCGGGCAGAGCGCCTGAGGGGGAATTGCCCCTCCAGTGCGCCCGTGCGGCGTGCTAGGATGGGAGCCGTCATACAAGCAGCGGGGGTACGCTCGCGCGATGAGCGCGGACGGGCGTTGAGAGGGCACGGGTGCCCAACCCTTGGAACCTGTCAGTTAACACTGGTGTAGGGAGCGTGCCATACGCAGACGAGAGGCGTCGCTCAAGCAGTTGGGCGGCGCCTCTTTTCATGAGGAGGGATTTCATGGACAAACACGAGCTCGCGCAGGCCGTGATGCATGCGGTCGAGCAGACGAAGGCGACGACGCCGCTCGCGGGGTCGATCACGAACGCGGTGACGATGAACCTCGTCGCCAACGCGCAGATCGCCGTCGGCGGGTCGGCGGCGATGGTCTACCTCGAGGACGAGGCGGTTGGCCTTTCCGAAGTGGCAGGCGCGTTCTACGTGAACGCCGGCACGCTGCTGCCGCCCCACGAGCAGAGCATCCCGGCGGTCGCACGGCACGTGCAGCAGCTCGGCAAGTCGCTCGTGCTCGACCCCGTCGGCATCGGGCTCGGCTCCTTGCGCACGCGGGTGCTCGTCGCCCTCAAGCCCTGCAAGCCCGCCATCGTGCGCGGCAACGCGTCCGAGATCATCGCGCTCGCCAACCTGTGGGAGCTCGCGGGTGTCGAGGCGGCGGGCGGGCCGCGCGGCGTCGATGCGGTCGACGCGGTAGACGACGCGCTGGCTGCGGCAATCGCCATCGCGCGCTTCACGAAAGGCGCCGTCGCCATCTCGGGGGAAACCGACGTGGTCACCGACGGCACCCTCGTCGCGCGCTCGCACGGCGGCTCGGTCATGATGACCAACATCACCGGCGCGGGCTGCTCGCAAGGCGGCGTCATCGCCATCTACGCGGCGGTGGCCGACCCGTTTGCGGCGGCACTTGCGGGCGTGCAGGTCTACAACCTCGCGGGGTCGCGCGCTGCTGCGGCAACGGATGCGCCGGCGAGCTTCCAGGTGGCCTTCCTCGACGAGCTGTTCCGCGCCACGCCGCAAGACGTGGCCGGCAACCCCTTCGAGCTCGAGGAGGTGGGCGCATGAACACGCTCGTGGCAGTGGCAATCTCGCCGGTAGGCACGGGAGACGAGCTTTCCGCCGACGTCGCCGAGGTCATCCGCGTCATTCGCGAGTCGGGCCTTCCCAACCGCACCAATTCCATGTCGACCGAGATAGAGGGCGAGTGGGACGAGGTGATGGACGTCGTCAAGCGGGCGACCTTCGTCCTCGCCGAGAAGGGCATCCGCACCGAGGTCGTCTTGAAGGCCGACATCCGCCCCGGTTTCACCGACACCATGCACGCGAAGGTAGACAAGGTCGAGAGCATCTTGGAGGACAGGTCATGAGCATTCGGGACAATCTGGACATTTCCGCGTATTTGGTCATCGGGCCCGAGAACACCTGCGGGCGCCCCGTCAAGCAGGTGGTGGCGTCAGCGCTCGCCGGCGGCTTCACGTGCGTGCAGGTGCGCTCGAAGGTGGCGTCGGCGCGCGAGCTCATCGCGTACACGCGCGAGGCGGCCGAGGCAATCGCCGAAGCGGGAAAGAGCGACGAGGTCGCGCTGCTCGTCGACGATCGGCTCGACGTCGTGCTGGCCGCCCGTGCGCAGGGCATCAAGGTCGACGGCGTGCATGTCGGGCAGAAGGACATCCCCGTCGACGTCTGCCGCGCCTACGTGGGCAAGGACGGCGTGGTGGGGCTTTCGGCACGTGCCGACGAGATGCTCGAGTACGTGAAGACCGCCGACGTGAGCGATGTCGACTACTTTGGCGTCGGGCCGCTGCATCCCACGCAGACCAAGCCCGACTGCGGGGTGGATTCCTCGGGGCACCTCATCGTCAAGACGCTCTCCGATATCGAGGAGCTCTCGCAGGTGAGCCCCGTCCCCATCGTCGTCGGCGGCGGGGTCAAGGTCGCAGACGTTCCCGCGCTTGCGAAGACGGGTGCGGACGGCTTCTTCGTCGTGTCCGCCGTGTGCGGGGCCGACGACCCCCAGGCGGCGGCACGCGAACTCGTGCGCGCTTGGGAGTCCGCGGTTAATTAACTCGCGTTTCGCGGCATTTCCGAGCGGAAAGCCCGCGAAATCCGCCAAAACGCGAGCTACCCATCATTCCCAACCCTTCCAGACTTCGGGCTGGTAGCCCACGGTCGCCTTCTTGCCGTTTCGGACGATGGGCTGCACGAGCACCTGCTGGTTCTCGAGCAGCTTGTCGAACCTCTGGCTTTCACCCAGGTAGGCGAGCAAGGCGACCGTGTCTTGGTCCTTGGCTTTGGGGTCGACGAGCTTGTCGAGGCCGCCGACTGCCCGGCACACCGACTCGAGTTCGCCTTTGCTCATCTCCTTTTCCTTCAAATTGATGAACTGGAAGGAGATACGGCGTTCCTTGAAGTAGCGCTGCGCCTTCTTGGTGTCGAAGCTCTTGTTGGTTCCGAATATCTGGATGTTCATGGGCGTCCTTTCGCTTCTGTCCGGGTGCCGCTATGCAAGCCCCGTGGCCTCGTCGAGGCCGAGGACGATGTTCATGTTCTGGACGGCTGCGCCCGAGGCGCCCTTGCCCAGGTTGTCGAACAGCGCGACGACGGCGGTGCGCTCGTCGTTTCCGCAGACGGCGATGTGCAGCTCGTTGGTGCCTGCGAGCTCGTTGGCGTAGAGCGTCTGTGCGGTCGAGCCGAAGGGCAGCACGCTCACGAAGCGCTCGTCGGCATAGTACTCGGCCAGGCGCTCGCAGACCTGCTGTGCCGTGGGGTGCCCTTCCAGCAGCTCGTTGTGGAGCATGATGCTCGTTGCCATGCCCTTGTAGTAATCGTCGATCACGGGCATGAAGACGGGGTCGCGGGTCAGGCCGCATACCGCCCGCATCTCGGGCAGGTGCTTGTGCGCAAGGCCGAGGCCGTAGATACCCGGGGCAGAGAGCTTCTTGGGGCGCGCCGCATCCTCGTAGGCTGCGATCATCTTCTTGCCGCCGCCGGAGTAGCCGGTGAGCGAGTAGCACGTGAGCGGGTAGTCGGGCGGCAGAATGCCCATGCGGACGAGCGGGGCGACCGTCGAGATGAAGCCCGTCGCGTGGCAGCCGGGGTTCGCGATGCGCTTGGATGCGGCGATGGCGGCTCTCTGCGCGCGGGAGAGCTCCGGGAATCCGTAGGTCCAGCCAGGGCTGGTCCGATGGGCGGTCGACGCGTCGATGATGCACACGTCGGGGTTCTCGACGAGCTGCTCCGCCTCGATGGCGCCTTGGTCGGGCAGGCAGAGGAACACGATGTCGGCGGCGTTTAGGAACTTGCGCCGCTCCTCGACGTCGTGGCGCTTGTCCTCGTCGATTCTGAGTAGCTCCAGGTCGTCGCGCGCGCCGATGCGCTCGTAGATCTGCAGGCCCGTCGTGCCGCTCTGTCCGTCGATGTATACCCTGGGTGTGGCCATGTTGCTCCTCGTGCCCGTGTTGGTGATGTGTCGTAGCGTCGATTGTAGACCAAGGGCGCTCCGGGGTGCTGGCATAATGGTGGCCGGAACAGCACGTCGAGCGGCGTGTGGGAGAACAGGACGAAAGGGGCGTATGCAGGTGAGATGGTCGGTTGACGGGCAGACGCCCGAGTTCCTCGCCGTGACGCGCGCGGTCTCTTTGAGCGATGCGATTGTCGGGCAGATCGTGCCGAGGCTGCAGCTTTTCGCAGGCGCACGCGTGCTCGACGTCGGCTGCGGTTCGGGAGAGTACTGTATACGGCTCGGCTCGCAGACGCAAGGCGTGAGCTACACCGGGCTCGAGTACGATTCGGGTTTCGTCGCCTTCGCCCGACGCCGTGCAGCCGGCCTGGTCGGCTACCCCTTCGAGCAGCCGAATCCGGCGAATTCCTATGCCTTCGTGGAAGGCGATGGCCTCGACCTGCCGTTCGAGGACGGCAGCTTCGACGCCGTCGTCTCGCACACGTACCTCACGGCGCTGCCCGATTGGGCGGCGGCGCTTTCGGAGATGTGCCGCGTGTGCAAGCCGGGCGGCGTGGTGTCCTCGGTCACCTCGCTCACGGACGATTTCTACGGGACCGGCACGTTCGACCTGTTCACGGGTCTTGTCTCGCCTGAAGACGCGGAGCTGCTCGGTCGTGTGGGCGCGCTCGAGGCGCGCGTGCAGCAGCCCATGGACCTCATGCCGGGCATTGCGCCGCGCAAGGTGCCCGTGGCCTTCGACTGGATGGGGCTCGAGCAGGTGCGCTGCCTTCCGCTGGGGCAGTACTTCTGTCTGAGCGATGCCGATACAAGCGCCGCTGTGTATGATCGGCACGTCGATTTGCTCGCCGAGATCCGGCGGGCGCAGCGCCAACGCCTCATGGCAGACCCTGGAACACGTGCCTTGCTGAGCGCGCAGGAGTGGGAGTCGTATGGCGAGCTCATCGAACGCAGGGCGCGGCAGCTCAAGGAGATGAAGGGTGCAAACCGCGAATGGGACTGGTACGGCAACGCGTCGCTTCTGGTGTGCGGAACGGTCCCGTGTGAGGGGCTGGGCGAACGATGCGAGCGCTTCAGGTCGGCGACGCGCCGCGGCGTGGCGGCACGCGAGCGCTATCTGCAGGCGGGAGGCAGCGCGTTCGAGCGCTTCAGGCAGCTGGGGCCGGGGCGCTGCGTCGAGCTCGAGTTGACCGGCCCGGAGATTCCCGTGCTGCGGGTGTGCGGGTTCGACCCGCCTGCCGCGCGGGAGGAGGCCTATGCCGTGTTGCTCGGTGAGCAAGCGCGGGAAGATGGCGCCCTGTCGCCCGAGCGGGCAGGTGCTCCTGTGCCAGACGAACTCGTCTTTTCCGATGAACGCATGTGGGAGACCGTGGCCGAGGTGGCGCAACAGGGCATCGAAGCCTCGTTCGCCTATCGTGCGGGAAGCGATGCGGGGCCGTGTCCCGATGTCGTCTGCACGCTTTGCAAAGAGGGGCGCATGGTTGCGGCGCATGCGGCGTGCGCGGACGTCCACCAGGCAATACGGCGCGCACTCGCGCGTGCGCTTGGGGCGCTCTAAAAAACGAACGGCGCGTAGCTGCCGGTCTCAAGACAGCTGCGCGCCGGAAGGCTCTCGTGTGCCTACGCCTAGTCCATCGGCGTGAGCTCGCCTGCGATGGGCTTGGGAATCCAGGCCGCGAGCTCCTTGCCGCGCAGCCCCTGCGACAGCAGGAACACAATCTTTGCGTAGGCGGCCTCGAGCGTCATGTCCACGGCGCCGGTCGCGCCGGCGCGTGCGATGGCGTCGCTTGCCTCGTAGTGGCCCACCAACACCACGGCCTGCTGGCACTGCGACGCGACGATGACGGGCACGTCTGCCGCGATGGCCTCCGAGATGACCTCGGTGAGGCCCGGCTCGTCGGAGGGCACGTTGCCGACGCCGTAGGCGCGCAGCAGCACCGCCTCGGGCAGCGGCGTCAGCATCGCCTTCATGCGTGCAGCGGTGATGCCGGGCACCATGTCGATGACGGCGACGTCGTGCCGCGTGTAGGGCGCGGGGTCTTTCCATCCGCAGCCCGTGCGGTCGATGGGGAACCAGCGCCACGGGGCGCCCGTGCGCGCCTCGGGGGCGGCGGCAGGCGAGCTGAACGCCTCGAACGCCCACGAGGAGTTCTTCGTCACGCGGCTTCCCAAGAATAGGTGGTGGCCAAAGAACAGCGTCACGCCGCGCGCCTGCCCGCTCACGGCGGCGTTGAGGGCGCCGGTCACGTTTGCGGTCGCGTCCGATTCAATCAGCCCGAGCGGCAGCTGCGAGCCGGTCAGGATGACGGGCTTGCCGAACTCCGTCAGGGCGTAGCTCAGCGCGGCGGCCGAGTAGCTCATCGTGTCGGTGCCGTGCAAGACGACGAAGGCATCGGCGTCGTCGCGGTTGGCCCACAGGTCGTCGATGATGGCCTGCCAGTTCTCGGGCGTGGCGTTGGAGGAGTCGATGAGCGGCGAGAGCTCGGTGAACGTGACCTGCTCGCGCGTGACCTGCGTGCCCTCGAGCACATGGTTCAGCCAGCCGCGCATGTCGGCGCCGGGCGCCAGGCCGTGCGGCGTCTCGATCATGCCGATGGTTCCGCCGGTGTAGGTGACGTGGATTCGCATGGGGGCTCCTGTTCTACTCTTCGTGGCTCTCGATGTGCGCGTCGACGAGCTCTGCGTCTGCCAGCTCGCCTTCGTGGTCGGTCGAGGTCTCCTGCTCGACGAGCGCCTCGTCAGTGTCCTCGTCCAAGATTTCGTCCATCAGGTTGCCCTCAATGCGGTTGCGCACGTAGAACCAGCCGGCAATCATGGCAACGACGACGATGGCGAACAGCGCCAGCGTCCAGCGGCCAGACGGGTCGGTCAGGTTGGAGAGCACCACGATCACGAAGAAAGCGATGGCGAGGTAGTTGGTGAACGGCGCGCCGGGCATGCGGTAGTGCGGGCGTTCGGCCTGCCCCTTCTTTACCTTCTTCAGGAAGGCGAGGTGCGTGACGAGGATCATCGTCCACGTGCCCGCGATGCCGATGCCCGCCAGGTTCATGATGATGTTGAACGCGTCTTCGGGGAGGACGGCGTTGAGTACGACGCCGAAGATGCCGAGCACCGAGGTGATGATGATGCCGCCGTAGGGCACGTGGTTTCTGTTCATGCGCTGGGCGAACTTGGGACCGGAGCCGGCGATCGCCATGGAGCGCAGCGTGCGGCTCGTGGCGTAGAGGCCCGCGTTGAGCGAGCTCAGCGCGGCGGTGAGCACGACGATCTGGATGATGGTGTCGGCGTACGGCACGCCCAGCGAGGCGAAGAACGTGACGAACGGGGACTCGTTGGACGAGTACGCCGTGTAGGGGAGCACGAGGGCCATCAGGATGACGGAGCCCACGTAGAAGACGAAGATGCGGATGATCATCGAGTTGATTGCCTTGGGGAGGCGCTTGACGGCCTCGTCTTGGGCCTCGCCGGCTGCGACGCCGACCATCTCGGTGCCGCCGAAGGCGTAGACGACGCCGAGCGTCAGGGCGAACACGGGAGCGATGCCCATGGGCAGCAGCCCGCCGAAGTCGGCAATGTTGCCGATTCCGGCGTTGGTAACCATCGTCGTGCCGGCAGCATCGGTGCTCTGCAGCGGCGTGCCCATGATTATGCAGGCGATGGCGACCACCATGAAGATGACGATGGTCGCGACCTTGATGAGCGCGAACCAGAACTCCGCCTCGCCGTACATCTTCACGCTCATGAGGTTCAGCACGAACACGAGCGCGAGCGCGATGAGCGCGATGAGCCACTGCGGGACGGGCATGAACACCGCCCAGTAGTGCATGTAGAGCGCGACGGCGGTGATGTCTGCCATGACCGTCGTCGACCAGTCGAGGAAGAACAGCCAGCCGGTGACGTAGGCGCCCTTCTCGCCGAGGAACTCGCGCGCGTACGAGACGAACGCGCCGGAGGAGGGGCGGCGTACGGAGAGCTCGCCGAGGGCGCGCACCATGAGAAACGCGAAGACGCCGCAGATGGCGTAGGCGAACATGAGGCCCGCGCCGCCTTGTGCGAGACGGCCGCCCGCGCCGAGGAACAGCCCCGTGCCAATCGATCCTCCGATGGCGATCATGCCGATGTGACGGGGCTTGAGCTCCTTCGCGTACCCGGCGTCTCCCTTGTCCTGCTTGACTGACATCACAGCTCCTTGCATTCATTATGTGATTTATGTGTGTAAATACACAGCCAGTCATCTTACTCGTCTTTGCCGCAGGGGGAAGCGCCTTTTGGCGCGCGTGGTTGACCTATCTGATTGCGAGGGAGCCGCTGCGAGCGCGGCGGGGGCAAGTTTTCGTCAGCGCATGCGTGCCGCGCCGTATGACGCTATGATGGCCCCATGAGCAAGAAGCCACGACAGATCAATCCCGATTCCATCGAGCTCGCCGTATGCGCGCGCGACGAGGCAAGCGACGAGCGCGCACGCGCCCTGGCACAGCGCCTGCAGGCGCCGCTCGTGGCCTCAGGTGAGCTTGCGGGAAAGCTCGTGGTGACCGTGGGGCAAGACGGATTGGTGCTCGAGCACGAGGGCTTGCAGATGCGTGCCGACCTTGCCTCGATGGTCCCGCGCGTGCGGCAAGACCGGCTGGGGAGGGAGCTCCTCGTCAAGGCGGCCAAGATCAAGGGACACGACGGTCCGCTTCGCGCCGTCGACGCGACCGCCGGGTTGGGGCAAGACGCTCTGCTACTCGCGGCTGCTGGCTTTGAGACAACGCTGTTCGAGCAGAACCCGGTCATCGCGGCATTGCTCGCCGACTCGCTCGAGCGTGCTGCACACATTCCCGAGCTTGCAGAGGCAATCGCGCGCATGCGCTTCGTCGAAGGCGACAGCATCGCGGGGCTTCATCAGCTGGCACAGCCCTGCGATGTCGTCCTTCTCGACCCGATGTTTCCGGAGCGACGCAAAAGCGCGTCGGTCAAGAAGAAGTTCCAGCTCCTCCACCTCCTCGAGATGCCCTGTGCCGATGAGGAGGAGTTGCTTTTTGCGGCATTTGCGGCGCATCCACGCAAGGTCGTAGTAAAACGGCCCCCGAAGGGGCCGTATCTCGCGGGTATGAAGCCGAGCTATTCGCTCGACAGCAAGGCCGTGCGCTACGACGTGCACGTCTTTGCCCGCGCCTGACGCCTACGCCGCGCTGTGACGGCAAGGGCGCCGTCAGCTGCTATTCGCTGCGCAGCGCCTCGACCGGGTCGCGGCGGCTCGCCATGCTCGAGGGGATCAGCCCCGCAATGAAGGTCAGCAGCACGCTGATGCCGATGAGCGCCAGGCCCGCGGTCCAGGGCAGGCTCATGACGTTGGGTACCTTCCACCCTGCGAGCACGAAGGCGTTGACGGGGAACGACGCCGCCACGACCACCGCAATCGCGAAGACGCCGGCGATGAGGCCCTCGATGATCGTCTCCGCGTTGAAGACGTTCGCGATGTTGAGCTTGGAGGCGCCCATCGCGCGCAGGATGCCGATCTCCTTCTTTCGCTCGAGCACTGAGATGTAGGTGATGATAGCGATCATGATCGAGCTCACCACGAGCGAGATTGCCACGAAGGCGATGAGCACGAGGCTGATGGTGTTGACGATGCTCGTGACCGAGCTCATGAGTGTTCCGGCGATGTCGGAGTACTGGATGGTGGCCGAGTCGTTGCCGCTGTCCTGCATCTGCTTGTTGTAGTCGTCGATGATGCTGATGATGCTCTCTTTGGACGGGAAGTCGATGGGGTAGATGCTGATCGACTCGGGGTTGTCCAGGCTCGCGTAGCCGAGCTTCTTCAGGTCGGAGTCGTACGTGAGCTCGTCGGAGTTCATGTAGTTCATCATCAGGCTCGTGAGGTCGTCTTGCGTCACGTTGAGCTTGATGGCGTTGGCAAATGCCGCGGGGTCGAACTTGAAGCTGTTCTGCAGGCTGGAGAGGCTGGAAAGGCCGGAGAGCTGCGACTGCATCTGGGTCGCCATCTCGGCGGCGGCCTGCTGCATGAGGTTGCCCATCGTCGTGCTCAGGTAGGGGGCGAACTTGTTGGTCAGGTAGTCCTCCATCACCGAGTTCACCGCGGAAGAGATCGTGGGGCCGAGCTCGGTGTTGAGCGTGGAGACGATCTGCTGCGCCTCGGCGGTCTGCATGAACTGCTGCATGCCGTCAGACGAGGCGGCAGCATCCGGATGGGCGATCGCCCACGCGCTGTAGGCGGCCATGAGCTGCTGCATGCCGCTGTTGAGCTGCTGGGACTGCTCGTCGGTGAGCGTGACGTTGGCGTTTGCGAGCGCGCTTTGCGCATCGAACTTGGGCGCGTTTGCCATCATCTGGCGCATGGTGTCTTCGCTGAAGATGTTTTGCAAGGCGTTTGCGTCGAGCGTCGGGCTGGCGCTGCTGCCCAGGCTGGAGAGCCCGGATAGCGCGCTCGAGTCAAAGCCGAGCGCCTTGGACATGGCCGCCTGGTCGACGCTGAACATCGAGGACATGTCGAAGGAAGAGCCCTTCTCGTCTTGCAGCTCCTCGAAGGTCTTTCCCGTGAAGACGTCGACGTCGGGGTTTTCGAGCTGCTGCTTGACGATGTCGGTGTCTGCCGCCATGTCGATGAGCTGGGTCGAAAGCGACGGCAGGTAGGCGACGCCCTCGCGCAGGGCGGGCGTGGTCGCGGTCTCGGAGGGCTTTACCACGCCGACGATCTTCAAGTCGATTGCCTTGTTGTCGATCTGGTCTTTCATGAACGCGTCATCGTCCGACATATCGGTCCAGGTGCCCGTCTTGCTGTTCTTCTGGTACAGGTAGCTCTGCGGCACGACCTTGAAGTGCATGTTGAGCGCGTCGTCGTATGTGAAGTCGCGGTCCACCTCGGGCACGGTGACGTCCTTGCCGTTCAAGACGTCCTGCGTCATCTGCTTCATGTTCTCGGGGTCGTAGTAGCCCAGGTTGTAGAGGGTGTAGTCGCTGATCTTGCCGTTGGAGTCGAGTACCAGGACCGCCTCATCGTAGTTCTGCGGCCAGCGCCCCTCGACGACGTCCATCGTGTTCTGCAGGACGTCCTCGTTGTTGAGCATCTCCTTGAACGAGCCCGACGACATCGAGCCGCCACCCAGCGAGGACATCGAGGATGCCGAGGAGGTCATGAACGTCGTGCTCATCGACGACGGGTTGAGGCGCTCGACGCCGTTTTTGGCGGTGTCTGCCATGTAGACCTGCGGCGTGATGCCGTAGTCGTACTGGATCGTGTTCACGTACTTGTCGATGTCCGACTGACCGGACTCGAGGTACTTCTTGAACGCGGTGAGGTCGTTGTTCTTCACCTGCGCGAACATGTCGCTCATGATCGTGGACTCGGGGATGGTCTGGCTGTCGCCGCTGTCGCCGCTGTCAGAAGTGTCCGTGCCGCCCTCGTCGGAGCTGTAGCCCATGGTCGCGGTCATGAGGCTGCTGATGTCGAAGCTCGACTTGGTGATGGTGAGCGGGTAGCTCGTGAGCGCCTGCTCCTCGGTGCTCGCGATGTAGTTGTTCACGCCGTTGGAAAGCGCCAGGATGGCGGCGATGCCGATAATGCCGATCGAGCCGGCAAACGCGGTGAGGAAGGTGCGCCCCTTCTTCGTCATGAGGTTGTTGAACGAGAGGCCGAGCGCGGTCAGAAACGACATGCCGGCTTTCCTGCCCTTGGAGTGCCCGGGTTTCTCTGAAGTCTCGGGGATGGGTTCGACGATCGGGTCGCTGTCGTCGGTGATGTGCCCATCGGTGAGGCGCACGATGCGCGTCGCGTACTGCTCGGCCAGCTCGGGGTTGTGCGTGACCATGACGACGAGGCGGTCCTTCGCGACGTCCTTCAAGATCTCCATGATC
Organism: Coriobacteriales bacterium; assembly: GCA_051876145.1. Classification (GTDB taxonomy): domain Bacteria; phylum Actinomycetota; class Coriobacteriia; order Coriobacteriales; family QAMH01; genus CACZQA01. The sequence goes on from JBJEHP010000048.1 coordinate 13,066, forward strand.
TGCACGCCGGTCTTGGTGTCCAGGGCTCCCGTCGGCTCGTCTGCGAGCACGATGTCGGGGTTGTTGACGAGCGCGCGGGCGATGGCGACGCGCTGCATCTGCCCACCGGAAAGCTGCGAGGGCTTCTTGTGGATGTGGTCTCCCAGCCCCACTTCCTCGAGCGCCCTGGTGGCGCGTTCCTTTCGCTCGGCGCGGTCCACGCCCGACAGCGTCAGTGCGAGCTCGACGTTGGACAGGATCGTCTGGTGGGGGATGAGGTTGTAGCTTTGGAAGATGAAGCCGACGCGGTGGTTGCGGTAGGTATCCCAGTCCTTGGAGTGGTAGTCCTTCGTGGAGATGCCGTTGACGACGATCTCGCCCTCGTCGGCGTGGTCGAGCCCGCCGAGGATGTTGAGCATCGTGGTCTTGCCCGAGCCAGACGGGCCGAGCACGGCGACGAACTCGCTGTCGCGAAACGAGACCGAGACGTTGTCGAGCGCGGTCTGCGTGAAACCGGCAGTGACGTACTTCTTCGAGATGTTTTTGAGCTGGAGCATCGAAAATCCAATCGGGTAGATT